>CAVCWN010000063.1:0-5390 GCA_963605975.1 Desulfovibrionaceae bacterium
TTCTTCAACTGTCCAGCCCTTTCTTTTAAGAGAAATAACTGCTTCTCTCTTTGAAGGTGAAAGATCTGAAGATGCAGGCTTTGACTTTGTAGTTTCTGTCTTAACCAGACCACGCAAAATTCTAAGCTGCTCGTCGGCGTTGTTAGAAAGTTTTGTAAGGCGCTGCTCTGTGTCATTAATGCTTTTCTTTGAAGCGTTAACGTCATCAATTCTCTTGTCTGTTTCGTCAAGCAAATGCTGCAAAGAAGCCAGCTTGTCTACAGCGTCATTGATTCTGCCGGAACTCTTTAAGAGAGTGTCAATGTTGTGCTGCACAGTAGAAATTTCTTTTGGCATAGAAGTAACTTGTCTTGAACAGTCTTTTACTTTCTGCTCAAGATCCTTTACATTTTCAAAAGTCTTGTCTACATCAATTGCAACGCGGTCAATTGTTTCACCCTTCTTTTCAATTCTGTCATACTGGGCCTGAACGCTAGAAAGTTTTTCCTGGAAGTCCCTCACAGTAATCTGGATATTTGTAAGGTCATCGTTGGCCGCAGTCAATTCAGCAATCTTTGAATCCATAGTGCCGCTCAGGGCAACCAACTTGTTGAAATCCTGCTGCATGGTATCAATTTTAGCCTTATCCCCGTAGAAGGTGTTAAGCTTGTGGGTAACATCATCATTCATTTCGTCAAGGTTCTTTATTTGATTTGAAAGATCCCGGATTTTATCCTGGTATGTTCCCAGTTCAGAAATTTCTTCCTTGAATTTTGCAATTGATTCATCCAACTGACCTTTAAGGATATCTGCCTTTTCAAAGACATTTGTCTGCTGAATAAACTTGGCAATTCTCTTTGAAATTTCATCAAGCTCACCTTCAATATCTTTTGTGTCGTCCTGAAGTTTTTCAAGCATGTTGTGGTAAATCTTTTTGTCGCCATCAGAAGTTTCTTTAAATTCTTTCTTTAAAGCCTTAATTTCTTTTTCTATTTCGGCGCTTTGATTGTCAACATACTTTTGTGTATTGGTCAGCATGTCATTGTAAGTCTTTTGCAAATCTTCAAGCACTTCTGCAGAACGAGTTTCGTATGTTTCTACAGCAGTCTGGGCTTTTTGAGCCATGGCATTTACTTCAACAAGAACATTGTCCTTTGTGTCTTCACAGGCATCGCGCATCTGAGCCATATCTTTCTTTGAAGTATTAACAAAATCCGCATAAAGTGAATTGAATTCCTTTTTGCTGTTTTCAATATCTTCATTTACTTGACTCTTGAAATCTTCCACCTTAGAAATTGTATCTTCAAGAGCCCTTGTATTGTCCTTCAAGCGGTCTTCAAAATCCTGCTGGAAAGATGCAAGTGACACATCAATTTCGTTTGACTTTTGTTCAAGTTCGGCTTTAACGCTTTCGTTGTAAGATTCAGTTTCTGCCTGCAAATCACTTTGAGCCTGCTTTGTCGTGTTAGCAAGTTCAATGCGGTACTGTTCAATAAAATCCTTAAGCTTTGCATTAACATTGTTAATTTGATCCTGGATTGTATTTTGACCAGCCTGAACTGCCTGGCGGAATTTTTCTTCCTGCTCAATTGTTTTGTCCTGAACATCCGCAATGCGCTTTTTAAGATCAGCTGCATACTGAACTTCAAGGTCCCGTCTATTTTGTTCGTAAGTGTCAGCAAAGCGGCTGATTCTGTCATCAGCTTCTGTCTGCCACCTTGAAAGGGAAGCACTAAGATCATCTTCGCGAGCCTTAAGACCTTCAGCAAATGTATCTTCAAAAACCTTAAGTTTTTCACTAACGGCACCGTAAGCTTCCTTCTTCAGTTCTTCAAGGTTACCTTCTACAGCCTCAAGATCAGACTGCAACTGGTCAGCCTTAGCGCGAATGTCTGCTTCAAAGTTTTCCTGTTCCTTTGAAAGACTGTCTGTGTAATTTTCAAAATCCGCACTAACTTTTTTCTGTGCCTGATCCATAATTTTGCGGAGAGTGTTTTCAAGATTTTCTACATCACTTCCAGCAGAATCCAGACGGCGCAGGCGGTATTCAATTTCCTTCTTGTAAGTTTCAAGCTGCTTGTCCAAACCAGAAAGGAATTTTGCTTCCTTTGCATCGTAGTCCGCAGAAATGTCCCTCATGGATTTTGCCAGACTCAAATCAAACTGGGCCAGTTGTTCCTTCATCGTTGTAGAAAAACTTATAAGCTTTTCAGAAGCAGCCTTTGTTTCTTCATCAATTCGCTGGGCCGTAGAAGAAGTTTTTGTAATTGATTCTTCTACAGAATCCTTAATTTCGTTTGCGCGGTTTTCAATATCAGCAAGAGTATCTGTTACCTGCTGCTGAATTGAATTAACGTGACGCTGAACATCGCCCTTGTACTTTTCAAGATGAGCCGTAGAAAGAGCTGTATACTTTTCGTAAGCCTGAACCTGCTCAGCTTCAGCCTTTGCCATTACCTGCGAATACAAAGTTTCGTAGCGGTTTGTAATTTCACTTTCCTGCTGGTCTGCCCTGTCCATGGCATTGTTGTAAATAGTAGCAAAACGATTTTTCAGTTCGTTTTCGTTTTCATCAACTTTTTCTGTAATCGAATTTACAAAAGATTCAAAACGTTCGTTGATTGAAGCTTCGTGCTGGTCAGCATTTTGTTCAGCTTCCTCATACATAGAATCAAAACGCTCTTTAACTTCCTGCGTCTGCTCATCAGCCTTTTCCAAAGCTTCAGCGTAAACAGTATCAAAGTAATTTTTGATTTCTGCAGATTTTGAAGTAATGTCAGTTTTTAAAGCTTCAAGGCGATTAATGTTATCAGCAGTTTCGGAATTCAGATCAGCGGCAGTCTGTTTTGTTTCTGCATAAGACTGATCAATGTAAGCCTTTACTTCATCAAAACGATCGCGTGATTCAGATTCAATCACAGCAGACCTTTCATTCAAAGCTTCGTCCAGGCGGTTAATTTCGCTTTCGATTTTATCATCCATCACAGAAGTTTTTTCATTCAAATCTGCTTCAAGATTGTCCACCCCGGACTGAAGATTTGTATAAATGTCTTCCACGCGTGAATTGATATTGCGCTCAAGTTCATTTGTTCTTTCATCCAGTTGAGAAATAAGACTTGCTGTCCTTTCTTCAATGTCCTGACTGTAAGAAGCAGTTGACCCCTTGTACTGTTCAATAGCTTCCTGAGTTTCCCTTTCAACTCTGTCTGTAACTTCCTGCAGGCGGTCTTCCATTTCCTTTTGAATGTAATCAAGACGCTTTGTAAGATCAGAATTAATTTGAGAAGTTCTATTTGAAATCTGGGCAGAATTCTTTGCAAGCTCTGTAGAAAGTTCGTCACTTCTGTTTATGAGCATAGCCTGCAGAGTGTCCACCTTGTCCTGGAAGTCAGCAGTAAGTTCATTTGACTTCTTGGTAAAATCATTTTCCAGACTGGAAGTTTTTTCCGTAAAGTGACTCGTAAGTTCTTCGGTCTTGGATTTGAAAGTGTCATCCAAATCTGATGTTGTTGAATTGAAAGTTTCTTCAAGTGAAGAAGTTTTTTCGTTAAGGAAAGATTCAAGAGTGTCCAGACGGTCATGGGCATCGCTGTCAATTGTATCAGCCTGGCTTGTCAATTTATTTTCCAGTTCAGTCAGGCGGTTATCAAGTGAATATTCCAAAGCCTCTGAACGTTCAGCAAGGGCCTGTGAAAAAGCATCTGCCTTTTCGCGGAAGTCGTCATCCAAAGCCTGGCCTCTTTCTTCCAGCTGGTTAGAAAATTTAGCATCGCTTTCGTCAATTGACTGCTGAATGGCATCCGTCTTTCTGTTGATAAGGGCGCTAAGCTGTTCAGTCTGAGCATTAAGTTCAGTCTGCAATTCCTGGTTGCGCTTTTCTGCCCTGGCAATAAGATTATTGTAAGCTTCATCATCCAAACTTTCAGCACGATTAGCCGCATCATCAAGAGCATCGCGCAGCTGGTTTTGAATAGTAACAATAAGTTCGTTGCTCTTTTTGATTGCATCATTTGTAGAATCATCAATTTCCTGTGCGCGCTCTTCGTAGCGGTCCAGTAAATCCGTTCCAATAGCCTTAAGCTGTTCCGTATTTTTAACAGAAAATTCTTTTGTAACTTCAGGAATTTTCTTTTCAATGTAGTCAACCGTTTTTTGCTGGGCATCTAGACGGCCGTTCAACTTGTCAACAATATCTGCTTCAGAGCGAACCTTTTGCAAATTCTTTTCAACCGCCTGAGACATATCCATAAGTTCTTTGATGGCGCCGTTGTAAGAAGAAATTCTGTCATCCAGAGCATTGACTCTGGAAATAGGTTCATCCAAAGCAGCAATCTGTTTTTGGAATTCCTCGTACTGCTGCTGGAATCTCTTAACCGCAGCCACCGCCTGAATCTGCTTAGTTTCCAGCGAAGACTCAAGAACATTCAGTTTGTCAGCTTCCTTCTTAAAATATTCATCAAAATCCGACTGACGCTTGTCTGCATACTTTTTGATTTTTTCCATCTGGCTTTCGTTTTTATCAACGAAATGCAAAGTGATTGCAGCAACAAGTGCCACAGCCGCAAGAACAATAGCAAAAATTTCCATTTTTAATCCCACCCAAATTTATAAGTAAATAACTTTAGTGTTTGCCTCTTAAAAAATTTAAAGACTTAACTATTCTAGCACAATTTTTCTTAATTGGCGATAGTCTGTAAAAGAAATATCACTTTCTTTACACGGCAAAGAAAAAAGTTTCCTAAAGCCCTTCAACTTTAAAGCACTTTTCATGCCGGCATTTTTTGCTCCCTCAACATCATATTTTTTACTGTTTCCAACATAAAGCACCTGCCAGGGTTCAAGCCCCAGCTGGTCTGCCAAAACTTCAAAAGGAACCTTCGAAGGCTTTAAAGCACCACAATTTTCCGCCCCCAAAAGCACATCGCAAATGTCAGATACCCCCCAAAGATTTCCTTTTTGCTCCAAAGGAAAATCAGACAAAATGGCCACTTTAAAACCCCGTGCCTTAATTTCGTACATCAAATCCAAAAGATCAGGGTAAGTCGGCAAGCTGACATAATATTTTAAAAGCCCCTTGTAGCAGATTTTTTCAATCAACTGCCCTGCAGCCTCTTTTGAGATTTTCATTTTTTGTGCAAGCAAGGCCGCCTGGTCATCATAAAAATTTTGGCCGGCCAGACAAGGATTTTCCTTAGCCTTCCGATGCAACTCTTTTCTGACCTTGGAAAAATAAAAAAAGAATTTAAAATTTTTTAAATAGTAGGGCCAAACCCTGAAATAAAATTTGTGAGTCGGGTACATTGTCCCGTCAACATCAAAGGCCACCGCCCGAATTCCTTCCACCATAAGCAGATTATAATATGTAAAATTTTTCGTGTCTATCTTATTTTTTTTTTGAAGCATACCGTCTG
>CAVCWN010000064.1:0-20410 GCA_963605975.1 Desulfovibrionaceae bacterium
AAGTACGGATTGCGTTTTTCCCTTACATTCTTACCGCCTTTGGAACAAAAAAATTTTATTCGACTGGAAAATGGCGGATGAAAGAACTTTGACTCCTCTTTTTGCAAGGGCCTGTGACAAGGCCATAAAAGAACTTTTAGCTTTTGAAAATTCCATAAAAAATCCCAGTGAAGTTTGCATTGTTCCAATTCCCCCGCGAAAGGGAAAAATAAAAAAGAGGGGCTGGGACCAGATAGACGAATTGTGTTTTTATTTGAAAAATCTTTTTGGATACAAAATATTTAAAGGTTTGGAAAGACTTTCCACTGTTCAGCAGAAAAAACTTGATCGCCAGCAGCGCCTTGCAGCAAAAGGAAAAAATTATGCTTTGAGCAAAAAATTTTATCTTGAAAAAAAGAAAAACCGCCTTCCTACAAGCGTTTTTCTGATTGACGATCTTGTTACGACAGGCGTTACTGTGGAAAGTGCAGCGGCTCTTTTAAAGGCAGGTGGAATAAAAAATGTAAAAGTTATTTCACTTTTTATTGTAGACTGAAAGGCGTGAGTGGTGTAAAATATAGGGCGAAAGCGTTAGGGCTTAAAATTTTCAAGGCAAGTCAAAAAAATGCGTAAGTTTTTTCACCTGCCTTATGAATTAACAAGTTTAGACAGTCGACTTTTGTTGACTTTTATGGGAGAAAATATGGCAAGTGAAAACATTCAGCTTCAGTTAGTTACTTTCCAGTTGGGAGAGGAGCTTTATGGTGTTGATATTATGGACGTTAAGGAAATTGTAAAAGTTCAGGATGTAAGACCTATTCCAAATGCTCCTTACTATGTTGAAGGAATTATAAATTTGAGAGGTGAAATTATTCCTATCATCAACCTTCACAAAAGATTCCACATACAGAAGCTTGCCGATGCTACTGAATTTGAAGAAGATGAAGGCGGTTTTATTATTCTTGAAATCGAAGGTAATAAAATCGGCATCATTATTGATAAAATCCGTCGTGTAGTTCCTATAGAAAAGGGAGACATCAAGCCTCCGCCGCAGATGATAAGCGGCATTGGTACTGAATACATTCAGGGTGTTGTAAACCAGGAAGCGGCTTATCTTATTATTCTTGATACACGCAGAATGTTTAATGCCAGGGAATTGCAAAAGATTGTTGAAGGCTGATTAATAGCTGGGCCTTCCACTTTTTGGGGAAGACCTGCATTTTTACTTTTGCCTCTAAAGCCGTAAATTTTTGACTTACTTTTTTTTTGAAAGTGATTTTTTTTTCTTTCAGGGAATTTTCTAAAGATTGGGCTTTGGGGACAGCTTAAGGGTATCTCTAAAAAATCATTTTCAATGCTTTTTTAGAGATACCTCTTGAATTTTAAGTCTTTGAAATACAAAGACTTAAAATGTCGCTTTTTCAAAGTTGCCTCTAAAAATTGCAATTTTTAGAGGCTCCCTTAAAAAGACAAAAGTTTTGTGTGGATTGGCTAAAAAATCACATTCAGCAAATCCTCTTAAAAAAAAATAGGCCTTAAGTGGCTGGAAAAAATCAGGAATTAAAAATGATTCAGACATACAGTTCTACAATTCGCCGCAAGGAAATGGAAGCAGTTTTAACATGCATGGTTGATGAAAAACTTGGTCCTGGCGAAATGAATGCAAAACTCATTCAAACTGCAAAAGAGTTGATTTCTTTTGACGGGGGACTTGCTTTAAGAAGTCCAAGCATTGCCCTTGAATATGCCCTTAAGGCTTTGGATTTACCAAAAGAAAGTCTTATTATGCTTTCGGCTCTTGCTCCTGCATGGCAGCTGCTCACAGTAGAAAAACTGGGCTATAAAGCTTTAGTCCTTGATGTTGAAGAGGATACTGGGCTGGTAAATGTAAAGCAAGTTGAAGACGGCATTAGTAAGGGGGGCCGCCTTTTTATTCTGACAGAAAATATGGGAATCCTGCCAGACATAAACGAATTTCTTAAATTGAATATTCCTATTATTGAAGATATTTCTCAATCTTTCCTTGCCCGCTATCCTTATGAAGGAGAAGAAACTCCTAAAAAAAGTGAAAAGTCTGAAGGTCAGGAAAATGCAGAAGAAGTAAAGGGGCTGGCCAGCGGAATGTATGGTCTTTATTCCATTCTTTCTATGGAAGAAAAGGATATTGTTACTTCCGGAGGTGGAGCTTTGCTTTTTGCTCCACACCGCCGCGAATGGTCTGTGCTTAAGGCCCTTTATGAAAAGGCTCCTTCTACAGACATCATGCCTGACATGAACGCAGCTTTGGCATGGGTTGAATTAAAGGAATTCAATAAAAATGAAAAGGCCAGAAAGGAACTTTTTAAAGCCTATTCACAAGCCATTGCTTCCAGCCGCCACCACACTTTTGTGCGCCCGGGTGATGATTCTTCTACAATTTACGGTTTTCCTTTAATTCTTGCTGGTGGTTTTAAAGATGCAAAGGCTTATGCAAACAAAAAAGGCATAGAAATCCGCCAGGCTTATGAAAATTCGATTATTGCATATAGGCAGGAAGAACTTGCAAGGGAATGTATTTGTGCGAATTCCCTGCTTTTGCGCTGTGCTATGTTTCCTCTTTACCCTAGGCTGGGGCAGGTGGATGTCAATAAAATCTTAAAAGTACTTTCAACGATGTTGTAATTTGAGGCTTTGTCTGAATGAAAAAGTGTCTGCTTTTGGTTAATTCATTTAAAGAAAATGCTCTTTCTCTTTCAAAAGAAATTGCTGACTTTCTTTTGCAAAAAAATGTGGAAAGTCATTCTTTTGTTTATGATGGAAAAGTGGCACTTGATGACGAAAGTGAAACTGCAAAAGTTGATTTTTCAGGTTACGATTTTGTAATTACTTTGGGTGGAGATGGGACTGTTCTTTTTGCAGGCCGTTCATGCGCTTCTTTAAGGATTCCAGTTTTTTCAATTAACCTTGGGGAATTTGGATTTCTGGCAGAAATCTCTGTGGAAAGCTGGAAAGGTGAACTCGAAAAATTTTTAAAAGGTCAGCTTGGAATCAGCCAGCGCCACTTAATTCATGCCGAAGTAATTCGTGAAGGAAAAAGTCTTGCGTCTTTTACAGGATTAAATGATGCCGTTATTTCAAGTGAACCGACAGCGAAACTCATAAACTTAAAAGTTGCATATAACCGCGCTGTTCTTGGTCCCTTCAGGGCAAATGGAATTATTGTTTCTACCGCAACTGGTTCTACGGCATATTCCGCTGCGGCCGGCGGACCAATAATTGATCCTTCATTAAATGCCCTTGTTTTGACACCTGTTTCTTCTTTCAGTTTGTCAGCAAGACCTTTGGTCTTTAATTCAAATGGTGAAATTGCAATTACAGTTTTGCCTTCACGTTTTGACATAAGTCTTACTGTGGACGGCCAGGAATCAATTCAATTGAAAACAGATGACGTTATAATTTTAGATGTACCGGAAGATAAAGCGCTTCTTGCTGGAGCCAGTCAGGAAAATTTTTATTCAGCATTAAGAAGCAAGCTTAACTGGTCAGGAGGACCTCTGTGCTAGAAGAACTTCACATAAAAAATTTTGCCCTTATAGATAAAGCGGATGTTGAATTTGAAAAAGGCTTTACTGTCTTAAGCGGAGAAACTGGTGCTGGTAAATCAATTCTTATAGGAAGCCTGGCTTTTCTTCTTGGAGGAAAGGGTGGAGTTGAGCAAATTCGAAGTGGTTGCCATGAAGCTGAGGTTTCGGGACTTTTTCTTATTGAAAATAAGGAAGGTCTGGACTGGCTTTACGAACATGGAATCGAAAGCGAAGAAAACAGAATTTTGATCCGCCGCCTTATGAGGGACACAGGTAAATCTTCTGCATGGATTGGTTCAAGTCCTGTAACAAGGGCGGATTTAGCAAACTTTGCAGCTTTTTTAGTTGATTTACATGGTCAGCATGAACAGCAGTCCCTTATGAAAGTAAGTGAACACCGCCGCTACTTGGATATTTACGCCGGCATCGTTAATGAAGTAAAAGATTTTGGTCTTGTTTACAATCAACTTGTTGAAAAAAGAAAAAATCTTGAAGCCCTCAACACAAATGAAGGTAAGAGGGAAGAACGAATAGAAATGCTGGAATTTCAAATCAATGAAATCAGCGAGGCAAAATTAAAAAATAATGAAGATGAAGAGCTGGAAGTTGAAGAAAACAAACTTGCTTCTTTTGAAAAACTTTTTGAAGATTTAGAAAACCTTACAAGTCTTTTTAATGGTGATGAAGACAATGGTGGCATTTTACAGCTGTTAAAAAAGGCAAATTCTATTCTTCCACACGCTTCTTCTATGGACAAAAGTCTTTCTTCCCTTGAGGACAGGCTGCAGTCAGCTTTTTATGAAGTGGATGACATCAGTGAAGAAATTTCTTCTTACAAAAATTCTTTAACTTATGATCCGGCCCGCCTTGCTGAAGTTCAGGAAAGACTGGATTTAATTTATAAGCTTAAGAAAAAGTATGCTTCTTCACAAAATGCCCCTTTGTCAGAAATTAATGATTATTTTGAAAATGCACAAAAGGAACTTGAAGCGCTAAAGGGGGATGGTCAGGATAAAAGTCACCTGGAAGCAGAAATTAAGGCTCTTGAAAAAGAAGTTTATGAAAGGGCAAAGAAAATTTCTGGCCAAAGAAAGGCTGCTTCTCAAAAGATGTCTCTTGAAGTTGAAGGGGTGCTTTCAAACTTGGGCATGAAGGATACAAGATTCCGTGTGAACCTTGCAGAAAAAGAAGGTGATGACGTAAGCCAGAAATGCGGCCCATACGGAATGGATGATATTGAATTTTTGATTGCAGCAAATCCTGGATCTCCATTACTGCCGCTGAATAAAATTGCCTCTGGTGGTGAATTGAGTCGTGTAATGCTTGCTTTAAAGACAATACTTTCTGCCGGAGATACAGTTTCTACATTAATATTTGACGAAATCGATACAGGTATTGGCGGCGAAATTGCACTTTCTTTGGGAAAACACATGAAGATGCTTGCACAAAAGAAGCAGATTCTTTCCATTACCCACTTGGCAAGCATTGCCTCTTTTGCTCACAATCAAATTAAAATTCAAAAGGGCAGCGATGGTGAAGTTACACAGACAAAAGTCTTTGCCATAAAGGGCCAGGAGCGTGTTAAAGAAATTGCACGTATGCTGTCAGGTGACGCTCAGTCAAAAGAATCTTTGGATCACGCTGAGCGCCTTTTACAAATGAATGCAGGCCTTTGACCGCACTAAAGCCTGCTGCCGCTAACGCGGAGTTTTATAAGGAGGTGTGATAAAAATTACATCCTTGTAATTTTTATCACTGCAGTTTTCCAAACTTCGTTTGTAAAACTGCTGATTCAGCACATCCTGTGCTGCCGCTAACGCGGAGTTTTATAAGGAGGAAAAATTGCCTATTTCTACTGAAGACCGCGAATCCTTTGCGGAAAAATGTCAGGTTGTAAAAAAAGAAATTACTCACATGCTTGAAAAGGAAAAAGAAATACTTTCCATTTCGAAAAATTCCGCTGGCATAGAATATAAAAAATTTTCTTTATCAGAAGATCAAATTTATATTGCAACCCTCTACATGCAGATTAACAGTTTGTCTACAGAAATCCTTGCTACAAAAAATAATGATTCCCTTAACGAAGCGCGAAAGGCAATTTACAAGGCGATAATTTACCTGGAAGATATTGTTTCTGCCACAGTTGACTGCCCTTATGGTGATTTGGACAGCCGCCTTGAAAACATAAAAAATATCCATATAGAAAAGCGCTATTACCTTATCCGCAAAATGGGCCTTGCAATTGATTTGCTTGTTGACGCCTTTGGTGACAATTCAAAGTGGAAGTGGTCATTTGTTGAAATGAGAGGCCGCTATGCTGTTGTTGCAAAAAATTTAATCGATATGAAGCAGGCTTGTAAGGATTATTTTGAACCTTCTTCTCCGGATTATGATAACACGGTTTTGTATGTCAGACTTATCAGGCAGCTTATAGATAAAAGTTCAATGGAATACAGAGATAAATATGAACTTTCTACAAGGCGTATTGATGATATGCGCATCGCAATCAACTATCTTATTGCTTTAAGAAGAATTGCCATGGTTTTAGGAGACAGTGACGCTTCTGAAGAAATCCGCAAAAAGGCAATCGTCTGGAAGGGTAAGATGGAAGCTGATCAGAAGTCTGGTTCAAGTAAGTAACCACTCCCTTTAAGGAAAGAAAAATGAATAAGAATTTTGCTTTAAAGCTTTTTGAAGGATTTTCGATTAACCGCTGGAATGATTTAGTGCGTCCTTTTGAATTAGTTGAAATGGACAAGGATGCAGAGAAAATGGTTCTTGCCTACATTATTGGTAAATACGAAGAAGCTGAAGGCAAAAAAATTCACTGGGACTGGATGATTTGGGCTTCTCTTTTTGACTTGCTTAGAAAAATTGCTCTTTCAGACATAAAAAATCCTGTTCAAAATATCATCAAATATAAATATCCCGAAGAATACAAAAAACTTTCACAATGGGTTTTAAAACAGTACGAAAATATAATTGATTCCCCTCGTGTTTACAAAAAATTTGAAGACTACATAAAAGTGATCAGCGGTCAAAAAAAAGTCAGTGAAGATTTGGAATTGACCGTTCACGTTTTTAAAGCAGCCCACAAGTATTCCACTTTGAGGGAACTTGAAATGATTGCCCCTGTAAATGAAAGTGAGCGCCTTGAAAAAATTTTCCGTGAAGTAAATTCTGATATTCAAAAATTTTTAGACCTTCGTGGAGTGCAGCTTTTAATCACCAGGCAAAAACCTTTTGAATTTCTTATGAAGATTGAACAGTTGCGTTTTCAAACAAGGTGGAATCAAACTCCAAGAGTACCAGCTACTTCTGTTTTGGGCCACTGTTTTTTTGTTGCCATTTTGACGTTGCTGTTTTTAGACCAGAGTGGCACAAATGTTTGTCCAAAAAGACTTTATAATGATTATTTTTCGGCCCTTTTTCATGATTTACCTGAAAGCGTAACCCGTGACATTATTTCTCCTGTTAAACAGGCAACTGACGGTTTTCCCCTTGTTGTAAAGGATATTGAAGATTTGATTGTAAAAGAAGAACTGGTTCCATTCATGGAAGATTACTACAAAGACGAAATCCTTTATTTTACAAGTGATGAATTTTCAAACCGCATTGTTCTTGAAGGAAAAACATGTCTTGTTACTTTCGAAGACCTCAATTCAAAATATAATTATGATTCTTTCAATCCTGTTGACGGAAAACTGGTGCGCATTGCAGATCATTATTCGGCCCTTCTTGAAGCCGATGCTTCCATTTTGCACGGCATAACCAGCCAGCACTTGAGGGAGGGGAAGGCAAATCTTTTAAGGACTTATGAAAAAGGAAAAATTCTGAATGGAATTGACGCATATTCAATGTTTAATGATTTTGCCTGATTTTTTTTAGGACTTCCAATAACAAAAATTTAGCTTTGCTCCTTATTTTCTATTATTTTCTAGCATTGTAAGTTTTTTTCAATTCTTTTATAATTTTAACGATTCTAAAATGTCTGTGTCAAAAAAAATATTATCATGATTTAATTATGTGATTATATATTTTTTTTGACATAAGCGGCGTTTTTTCTCCTGGAGGAAATATGACAATTTTACAGATGCTTCAGCAAAGTGGAATTTTAACGCTTTTGGGAATGCTTGTTGTTTTTGGATTCCTTATTGTGATGATTTTTGCAATGAGGTTGCTTCATGCCATTATACGTGGTCTTGGACTTGAAAAAGATAAGGCGGATGGAAAGGAGCCTTCTTCAATTCCTCCTAATCCTGCAAATGAAGTAAAAGCTGATTTTGGTGAAGAAGTTGCAGCAATAGCCGCAGCTCTTTATGAAAAAGAAAATTAATAATTTTTATAGAGGTATTTTTTTATGACAAAAGTTGGAATTACAGAACTTGCAATCCGTGATGCACACCAGTCGCTTCACGCTACACGTATGACAACAGCTGATATGCTTCCAGCTGCTCCTATGCTGGACAAAATCGGCTATAAATTTGTTGAGGGATGGGGTGGAGCTACTTACGATTCCTGCATCCGTTTTTTAAATGAAGATCCATGGGATCGCCTTAGAAAACTTCATGCTGCCATGCCGAATACAAAGATTATGATGCTTTTAAGAGCTCAAAATCTTTTAGGTTATCGCCATTATGCAGATGATGTAGTTGAAAAATTCGTTGAAACTGCTGCAAAAAACGGAATCGATGTTTTCCGCATTTTTGATGCCTGCAATGATCCACGTAATATGGAATGTGCTGCAAAGGCTGCTAAGAAAACCGGTAAGCATGTTCAAATGGCCATTTCCTATGCAGTAACACCTTACCATACAGTTGAAAAGTATGCCGAACTTGCAAAAACTTATGCAGATGCAGGAGCTGATTCAATTTGTATAAAAGATATGTCTGGTCTTTTAAAGCCTTATGCGGCCTATGACTTAGTAAAAGCTATCAAGGCAAAGACAGATCTTCCTGTTGAAATTCATTCTCACGCTACTACAGGACTTTCAGTTGCTTCCCTTTTAAAGGCAGCTGAAGCCGGAGCAGATATTCTTGATACAGCAATTTCTTCTATGTCAATGGGCACTTCTCATTCACCAACAGAAACTGTCGTAGAAATGCTCAAGGGAACTGATATGGACACTGGTCTTGATACAGCAGCCCTGCTTGAAATTGCAAAATATTTCCGCGAAGTAAGAAAGCACTATGCTTCACTTGAATCTTCATTTCTGGGAGCAGATACACGTATTTTGCTTTCACAGGTTCCTGGCGGTATGCTTTCAAATCTTGAATCTCAGCTGAAGCAACAGGGCGCAAGTGATAAAATGGATGCTGTTCTTGAAGAATTGCCTCGCGTTCACAAGGATGCCGGCTATGTTCCTCTTGTAACTCCTACATCTCAAATTGTTGGTACCCAGGCTGTTATGAATGTTATGATGGGCCGCTACACAACTATGACTCAGGATTTTAGAAATCTTCTTACAGGCCGCTTTGGAAAACTTCCTGCTCCTGCAAATGCTGAACTTGTTAAAAAAGCTCTTGAACAAAATCATATGCAGGAAGTCGTTTCATGCCGTCCAGCTGATCTTCTTGAACCTGAATGGGAAAAGATGCTTGCAGAATCTAAAGAAAAGGGCGGTGACGGTTCGGACGAAGATGCTCTTACTTATGCAATGTTCCCGAATGTTGCTCCAAAATTCTTTGCTGAACGTTCTAAGGGCCCTGTTGATGCAGAAAGTACTTTTGGTAAAAAAACTGAAGCTGCTCCTGCAAAAGAAAAGTCAAATGGTGGTTCTTATACAATTACGGTTAACGGTTCTGCTTACAATGTGACTTCAGACGGTAAGGGCAACATCAGCGTTAACGGTAATTCATATACAGTAAATGTTGGAAAGCCTGGTTCTGCTCCTGTAAGCCCAGCTCCTAAGGCAGCAAGTCCGGCTGCTGGTGGTCAAGTGACTGGTGGCACTGAGTTAAAGGCACCGGTTGCCGGTACACTTTTAAAGCACTGCTTTACGAATGGCGCAAGTGTTAAAAAAGGCGACACAGTCATCATTATTGAATCAATGAAAATGGAACTTGAAATCAAGGCTACGGAAGACGGAATCGTAACTTATTCTGTTCAGCCTGGAAGTCAAATTCAAAGCGGACAGGTTTTGGCATACCTTGGTGGACAGGCAAAATCTGCTCCTGTAAGTGCGGCTCCTGTAGCAAAAGTAGCTCCTAAGGTTGAAGCAAAAGTTACTGCCGCTCCGGTAAGTACTGGCGGCACAAAGGTTAATGCTCCTGTTGCAGGTGTTTTCCTGAGGACTGCGGTAAATGAAGGCTCTTCTGTAAAAAGAGGTGACAATATCGTAATTATTGAATCAATGAAGATGGAACTTGAAATCAAGGCTCCTTGCGATGGTAAAGTTCACTTCCTTGCCACAGCAGGTGCTCAGATTGCAAACGGACAGGCTCTTGCAGAGATTCAGTAATTTTTTTTAAGGGCAGAAATATTTTGCCCTTTTAAGATATGGGGGCTCTAAAAATCATTTTTAATGTTTTTGGAGACTCCCATAAAGGAAATGACAATGCCTAATTCAAAAGCTTTAAATAATAAAAAAATTGCAATTGTTATGCTTTCAATTTTAGCCATAGCCGGTCTTTTGTCTTTGGTGACAAAAAAGGCTTATGCCCAGGATTCTTCTGTAAAAGTTGAAAGCAGTCTTGCTCCTGCCGGCAAAAGTGAAAACGAAGGTTTGAACCGCGTTATTCCTTCTACAAAAGACTGGAATGGCAAGTATGATGTTAATGCAAAAGATTTTTTAATTAATCTTTGGAAAACAACTGGAATCTACAAAATGATTCACACTTCAAGTCCTGAAGAAATTGCCCAGGCAGAAGCAGAAAAGGCCTATGAAGCAGAAATGAAGGCTGCTTCTGAAGATGTTTTTGCGACTAGTGCTCCAGGCTGGCAGTATCTTTTGATGATTGCAGTTGGATTTTTGATTGTCTTTTTAGGAGCAGGACTGGGATTTGAACCGCTTCTTTTGATTCCAATTGGATTTGGAACAATCCTTGTCAATATACCTGGTGCGGGGATGGGACAGGCACCTGATGGAATGCTTTCTATTATCTACAATGCCGGTGTTGGAAACGAATTTTTCCCTATGCTGATTTTTATGGGAATTGGTGCCATGACAGATTTTGGCCCTCTAATCGCAAATCCAAAAATGGCACTTTTGGGAGGAGCTGCCCAGCTGGGAGTTTTTGTAACTCTCTTTGGCGTTGCTCTTTTAAATCTTATTCCAGGCGGAGTTTTTGATTACAACATTTTGCAGGCTGCGGCAATTTCCATTATTGGTGGAGCAGACGGTCCTACATCCATTTATGTAAGTGCTGCCCTTGCTCCTGAACTGCTTGCGGTTATAGCTGTTGCGGCATATTCATACATGGCTCTTGTTCCAATGATTCAGCCGCCAATCATGAAACTTCTTACAACAAAGAAGGAACGTGAAATCCGCATGGATCAGTTGCGCCCTGTAAGCAAAACAGAAAAAGTTCTTTTTCCGCTTTTGCTTTTGATTTTAACAATTCTTCTTTTGCCTGCTGCTGCTCCTTTAATCGGTATGCTGGCATTTGGTAATTTCGTCAAGGAATGTGGAGTTGTTGAACGCCTTTCTAAAACGATGGAAAATGAAATGATGAACATTGTTTCCATCCTGCTTTCTTTGGGCGTTGGTTCTCAAATGACACCGGAAAAAATTATTAACGGCCGCTCTTTGGGAATAATTTTACTTGGACTTTTTGCCTTCTGCGTTGCAACTGCGGGCGGAGTTTTAATGGCAAAGATTATGAATTTGTTCCTGCCAAAAGACAAAAAAATAAATCCTCTGGTAGGTTCAGCTGGTGTTTCTGCCGTTCCAATGGCTGCCCGTGTTTCTAACAAAGTAGGTCTTGAAGCAGATCCTTCAAACTTCCTTTTGATGAATGCGATGGGACCAAATGTTTCTGGTGTAATTGGAACAGCGATTGCGGCTGGCGTCTTTATTGCAACTTATGCTTAAAGAGTCTTTTTAAAATTGTTGGAAATTAGGGCCGGATGTAAGTGACAATGCTTATCTTCCGGCTTTTTTTTGAAAGATAAAGGATTTTTTTTTGAACTTTTTAACGAAGTACTTATCTTGTCTAAAGGAGTTTATGTGAAAAAGAAAAAATATCTTTTTTTAATGTCATTTCTTTTTTTGATTTTTACATGTTGCAAAAAAAGTGAAAACCAAAACACAGAAGTTTCAAATAATCAAAATCAAGTGCAAGAGCAGACAGAAAATGAATCAAATTTTAATCTTGAAGATTTTGAAAATTCTTTGAAAGAAAAAATTGAATATGGTCACGCAGACGGTGTAAATCTTTTTGATGACGCTTCTTTGTGGAAGGAAAGTCTTGACGGCGAAATGCTTTTTGCAGGAATCACCTTGCCCCTGGGGGAACAGCTGGATCTTCTTACAAATGAAGACGGCACTTACATAAAGAAAAGAGCAATCCGCAATTCAAATGGAAAAAAAGAAGAAAGGGAATTTGTTTACATTCTTTATGAAGAAAAAAATTATTGGATTCAGACAAACTTGATTGCCATGGGAAAAATTCCTGCCCTGGTTACCCAGGAGTCTTTTTTGTATAAAGATGCAAAAAATGCTTATGCTTGTTCACCGACTGTAATTCTTTCTTTTGGTGACATTATTGCGGTTAGCCAAAATGAAATTGTGGGCCATGAAGGAAATGTTTTTTATGAAGCTGCTTTAAGAAAAGAAAATAATTTTTATGAAAATGTTTATGTGGAAAATATTTTTACGACAGCAAAAGAAGCTTTTTCTTTGATGCAAATTTGTAAAAATCTTGAAACTTTTACTGATAAACTTTTTATTGATGAAGCAATTTTGCTTGGTTCAAAAATTGCCTCTGAAGGAAAAGTTGAATCTTCTATAGTCGATTATTTTACTCAAAAGTCAATTGATGCCTTGTCAAAAATAGAAAGTCCCTCTGCAGGCGAAGAGTATTTTCTTTTTGATGATTATTATGTTGAAAGTCTTTCTAGCCAAAAGGAGACTTACAAAATTTTTTCTGAAGCGAATGACAAGGGCTATGTTTTAAATACAATTTCTTCTGGTCAAAAATATGAAATCATCATGATGAAAAAAGAAATGGAAGAAGTGGATGGCAGGGAAGGCCACTGGTATTACATTCGCTCTTTGTCAGAGGATGGTGACTTTGAAAGTTCCGGCTGGGTTTTTGGTGATGACTTTAATGTCTTTGCCCGCTACATAGAAAAATATGGAGGAGAGTAAAATGAAAAAAAATATTTTTTTACTGACTTTTTCTTTATTGATTTTTTCATGCCCGCTTTTTGCAGAAAATATTGCCTATGCTTTACAGGAAGAAACTTCCTTGTATAAGGAAAATGAAAAGGGGCAAATGGAATGGGCTTTGTCTGTTCCCTGGGGACAGACCTTTAATTTGAATTTAAATGATGGACAGGTGATTACAAAAAAAGCCATTCGACTTTCATATTCTTCAAAAGTGGAACGCCTTTTTACGTCCATTTCTTATGAAGAAAAAAATTATTGGGTTCAGGCAGACAGAATATCTTTGGAAGGCCAGGTAGGAGTCATCCTGGAAGATGCTGCTTTGTATTTGGACAGGGAGTCTTTTAAAGTTTCCAGATTTGTCATGAAAAAAGGCGACGTTGTTACTTGGAAGCCTTTGGCCGAAAATGATTTTTCTTTTTTTACGGAAGTTTACTGGCTTGAAGCAAATGAATCTTATTCTGTAAAGCAGGGGTATGTTCTTACTCAAAAACTTTCAAAAAATACTGGTGACCTTGAAGCGCTGAAGTTATTAAAAAAGTCATATTCTTTAAAAGATGCACTTGAAAAGGAAAGCTGCCTGAAAGAGGCTTTGACATTTGCTTCCTGTGAGCAAATAAAAAAAATGATTTATGCTGCAAGTGATTCTTATACTTATCTTTTGGCAGATGAACTTTATGATGAAAAATTCCCGGGACAAATTTCTGGCATTTATAAAGTTGAATTTGATCAAGTGAAAATTTATTCTTTGCCTTCTACGACTTGTGAAGCTTGTGGAATTTTAGAAAAAGGTGCTTTTGTAAAAGTTTGTGGTCGTTTGGAAAAGCCTATTACTTTGGATGGCAAAAAAAACTTTTGGTATAAAATTGATTTTGAAGATAAATCTGCCTGGATTTTTGGAAGCAATCTTTCTGACACAGGAAAAGATTTTTGAATTTTTTAAGGAGTGACTTTTTAAATTGATAAAAAAAATTAATGAAAAAGTTGAAATTTGAAAAATCTGCATTATAATCAAGAATATAAATCAAAAGAAGGAGAAAGCTATGTCGCAGACTGTTCTGTTCTGTTCTGTTCTGTTGGCATAGGTTTGGCCTTTAAAAAAAATAATTTTTTTAAAAGTATGAATAGAGCAATTTTTAAAAAGCCATTTGCCTTTTTGCTTGCAGCCTTTTTTGGCTTTTCCTTTCTTTCATGTTCCTGGAAAGAGGCCTCTGCAGCCCTAAATTTTAAAATTCCCCAGGCCCTTTTTGAAGAAACACCAATAGTTGACACGAGCGCAGAAGATAGTGACCAGGGCAATTTAAGCCTTGTAATTAAAATTACTGGTAACAGCCGTGAAGAGCCCTTTAGCCGCACATGCACATGGTACTTTTATGACTACTTTTCAAACCAGACTTTTTCCATAGAAGACTTGCCTTTAAACAAAAGCTATTCCCTTGAAGCAAGTTTTTATTCCGGTGAAAGCCTTGAATATTACGCAAAGGAAAGTGACTTTTTCTTTAGCGCAGAAAATTCTAATTTAACCTTAACCCTGGCCAAAATAGAAAGTGACAGCGGCCAAGAAATAGCCACAGCCGAAAAGTGCGAAAAAGCCTGCCCAGGTGACATAATTTTGTCTGACGGAACCTTGTACCCTGTAAGCAATATTGAAAGCTACAGCGAAAATGAAAATAACAAAGCGGTTGCCGTAGTGGCCTATGTAAATGAAGACGGCAGCTATGTAGGGATGGGGCTGGTGGCTGGAAGTAGTTTAACATGGTCAAATTATGAAATTAAACCTTTTTCTGATATTGCTGTTGTTTTCAACAATGGAACTGTTGAGTTTTCAAACGACACGTGTGGCAGTGACAACTGGGCTGCCGTTTGCAAAGCGGATTCTGAAGCTGAAAATAAACCTGAAAAGTACCCGGCCTTTAACTTTGCAATAAACTATGGCAGTACACAAGGTTTTACAGGTGACCTTGCAAGTGCCTGGTACCTGCCTTCTTTGTATGAATATGATTTGATTTATAAAAATAAAGAAACTTTGCAAACAAGTTTAACAAAAGTGGGTGGTCTTACTTTTTCTGGTGACTACTGGTCTGCCAATTGCCATAATTCTGAAGAAGATGCTGCATACCTTTATGGTTTTACATACGGTAATCAACCTTGTTATCAAGCTTCATTTACTACTGCCTCTGCCATAGCCATCCGTTCCTTCCCTGCTTTAGAAACTGACAGTTCTACGTCAGAATAGGCCAGCCAAAAAAATCTTCCTTACAAAAGCCTGGCGACTTTTAAATGCCCTCTAGTCGGATTGGCGCCGGCCCGTAGGGATTCTTTTTTTTACGAAGTAAAAAAAAGAACGGAGCGTAAGCGGAGCGGCAGAAAGCCTTCTTTAAACAAGCTTTCTCCAAAAAAGAAAAAAGCAAAAGGGCTTTTTGGACTTGCTTTTAATTGAATTTTAATGGCAAAAAAGTTATCATGGGGAAAATATTTTTAAAAAGAGGTTCCTATGAAAATTTCTGGTGCTCAGCTTGTGATTGAATGTTTGCTTGAACAGGGTGTTGAAAAAGTTTTTGGTTATCCGGGTGGAAACATTTTAAATATTTATGATGCCCTTTATAAGAATTCTGACCGACTGGAACATATTCTTACGGCTCATGAACAGGCTGCCTGCCATGCGGCTGATGGTTATGCGCGTGCGACTGGAAAGGTGGGCGTTTGTATGGCTACTTCTGGTCCTGGAGCTACTAATCTTGTTACTGGTATTGCTACGGCTTATATGGACTCTTCGCCGATCGTGGCTATTACTTGCAATGTAGCAACGCCTCTTTTGGGTAAGGATACTTTTCAGGAAATTGATATTACCGGCGTGACTATGCCAATTACAAAGCATAATTTCATGGTAAAAAATGTTGAAGAACTGGCTTCTATTATCAGGCAGGCTTTTTTAATTGCCAAAAGCGGCCGTCCTGGTCCTGTTTTAATTGATATTCCAAAAGAAATTACTGCGGCTATGGTTGATTTTGAACCTATGAAAAATCCTGGGGACGAAAAACTTTTGCTTTCTGGCCACGAAAATTTAAAACGCGTTTACACTGTGGCCCGTCCAAGTGATCAGGAAATTCAAAAGGCTGCGGATTTGATTAATGCCAGCAAAAAGCCTGTAATTTATGCGGGCGGTGGAATTGTAATTTCCAATGCGGAAAAGGAGCTTTTGGAATTTGCAGAAAAGGCCCAGATTCCGGTAAGCGAGTCTTTGATGGCACGTTCTGCTTTCCCGGCTGACCATCCTCTTTGCACTTGGATGATTGGTATGCACGGCACTAAGGCCAGCAACATGGCTGTTACCGAAAGTGATTTGATTTTGGCTTTGGGGTCACGCTTTTCGGATCGCGTAATTGGGGATCCGGACAAGTTTGGTTTGAATGCAAAGGTTTTCCAGATTGATATTGATCCTGCTGAAATCAATAAAAATATTCCGACTGACGGTTGCCTTATTGGTGACATAAAGGAAATTCTTTCCCGCCTTATTCCTTTAATAAATAAGACTGAGCGAAAGGAATGGATTGACCAGATTGCTGCATGGAAAAAAGAGGTCCCTTCCATTTACAACAGGCAGCCAAAGGATTCCATTAATCCTAAATTCATCTGTGAGTGCATTCATAAAATTGCGGGCGATGATACTTTTATTACGACAGAAGTTGGTCAGCACCAGATGTGGACGGCTCAGTTTTATCCTTTTAAAAAGCCTCGCACTTTTATTACTTCCGGCGGGCTGGGCACAATGGGTTTTGGTACTGGGGCGGCTATTGGCATTCAGGAGGCTTTCCCAGAGGCTCGTGTTGTTCACATTGCAGGGGATGGTTCTTTCAGAATGAATTGTAATGAACTGGCTACAATCCAGCATTATAATTTGCCAATCGTGATTGTTGTGGTGAATAATGGGGCTTTGGGAAATGTCCGCATGTGGCAGCGCCTTTTCTACGGAAAGCGTTTTTCACAGACCACTTTGGATTTTGGTCCGGACTGGCTTAAGCTAGCAGACGCTTATGGCATTAAGGCTTACAAGGCAAATAATTCTTGTGAATTTGAAAAGGTTTTCAGTGAAGCCTTTAATTCAAAAAAGCCTTGCCTAATTGATGCCAAGGTTGATATTGACGAAATGGTTTTGCCTATGGTTCCAGGCGGAAATCCTATTTATAATATGATTATGGAACTTTCTCCGGATGTGATGAATTAATTTTTTCTTTTGGGGAAAATTTGTTATGAGAGCCTCTAAAAATTGCAATTTTTAGAGATGCCCTTTAATCTGCCTTTAAAGACTTGCTTTTTTAGGGGCAGCATTAAAACGCGGCGCACACTTTATTTTTTGAAAATTGGAGTTGTATTGTGACTGAATTACATGAATCTGGTGAAGATTATATTGAAGCTATTTTGAGGATTCAAAAAGATAACGGAATTTGCCGTTCAGTGGATGTTGCTCGTAAACTTAATGTTTCAAAGCCTAGTGTTAGCCGGGCAATGGGCATTCTTGAAGAAAACGGTTACATCACTGTGGGAAACGCAGGAGCCCTTGAACTTACTCAAAAGGGTAGGGAAAAGGCTGAATCTGTTTACGGCCGCCACGTTCTTTTAACAAATTTTCTTGTAAAAATTACTGGCGTTTCTCTTGCCCAGGCTGAAGAAAATGCCTGCCGCATTGAGCACGATATTGATGAAGACGTAAAAGTCGGAATTGAAAAGTGGATGAAAAGTAATTCTTAAAGATTGGCTGATCAATTGATTGCTGATTCGATTAATTGCTTGTTTGGTTGAATGGTAGAAAAAATGAATAAAACTGAAAATAAAAAAGAACAAGGTCACGGAACATTAACTTCTGATAATCACAAGGCTTTGTGGAGCGGTCGTTTTGCTGAAGGCCCGGATGCGGCTGCTGTAGAATTTGAAACTTCCATTTATGTGGATGAGCGCATGGCTTTTGATGACATTCAAGGTTCTATTGCCCATGCACAAATGCTGGGTGAAGAAGAAATTATTCCTAAGGCAGATGCAGATAAGATTGTAAAAGGCCTTAATTCGATTTTAAAAGATTTAAAAGACGGTAAGCTTGAAATTGATTATTCGGCAGAAGATATTCATTCTTTTGTAGAAGCAACTTTGACGGACAGAATTGGGGAGGCCGGAAAAAAACTTCACACTGGTCGAAGTCGTAACGATCAAATTGCTTTAGACGAGCGCCTTTACCTTCGCCGTGTAATTCCTCTTTTACAAAATGAAGTTATTACTTTGATTGAATGTCTTACAGGCATTGCTTCAAAAAATCAAAAGACTTTGCTTACGGGGTATACTCACATGCAGCATGCCCAGCCTGGCACTTTGGCCCAGCATCTTTTGGCATGGGCTTCTATGCTTAAGCGTGACTGGCAGCGCCTTGAAGATTCCCTTAAGCGCATTCAAAAGTCGCCTTTGGGTAGCGGTGCCCTGCAAGGGTCTACTTTGCCTTTAAACCGCAAGCTGGTTGCAGAAAAACTGGGCTTTGACGGGGCAACAGAAAATTCTTTGGACTCTGTTTCTGACAGGGACTACTGCCTTGAATTTACATTTGATTTTTCTATGATTCAACAGCACTTAAGCCGCATGTGTGAAGAAGTGGTTCTTTGGGCAACGAGCGAATTTAATTTCATAAACTTAAGCGAAAAGTGGTCAACTGGTTCTTCAATCATGCCGCAAAAAAAGAATCCGGATTTTGCGGAACTTATTCGTGGCAGAACGGGCAAGGTCTATGGCGATTTGTTTAATCTTATGACCATGGTGAAGGGCCTGCCTCTGGCTTACGACCGTGACTTGCAGGAAGACAAGGAGCCTTTGTTTGACGCCCTTGATACGGTTGAAGGTAATTTAAAAGTTTTTACCGCTATGATTTCAAGCGCCAAGTGGAATGAAGAAAATATGAAAAAAAGCTGCCAGGGGGGATTTGCCAATGCAACTGACCTTGCAGAATATCTTGTAAAAAAAGGAGTGCCTTTTAGAAGCGCTCATTCCATTTCTGCAAAGGCTGTGCGCATGGCCATAGATGCAGGCCTTTCTTCAATAGAAGAACTGAGCATGGAAGAATTAAAATCATGTTCACCTTTAATTGATGAAGATATTTTTGGAAAAATTACCCCTGAATCTTGCGTAGAAAACCGCAAAACTCTGGGCGCTCCAAGTGCAAAATCAACATCACTTCAAATTAAGGAAATGACAAAATTCTGCACAAAAAACAGAAAAACTTTTTAAAAAGAGGAAATGAATGTTCAATAAACATGATGCTCATAAAAATGAATGTATGCTCACAGGGGACTTTGCTTCCAAAGGTTATGACTGGTGGTGGCATTCTTTTACTGCCATTGAAGATGCTAGCGGAAAAGAAGTTCCTTTCTTTATTGAATATTTTTTGATAAATCCTGCTCTTGCAAAAAAAGAACCTGTTTTGGGCCAACTGCCGTCTAACAAGGCAACAGGCGAAAAACCTTCCTACCTTATGCTGAAGGCCGGAATGTGGGGACCGAAGCACAAGCAGTTGCACAGATTTTTTTCATGGAAAGAAATTGATGTTCATTATAAGGCACCATGGTCAATTCTGGCAGAAGGCTGTTTTGCCAGTGACACAGAGTTGCGCGGAAAAATTGAATTGTCCCAGAGTGAAGTAAAAAGTCATCCTGAATACATGAGCGATGCCGGTTACATCAAGTGGGATTTAAAAGTAGACAAGCAGATTGCCTTTAATGTGGGCTACGGAACCAGCACTCCTTTCCGCAAGATGAAGGCTTTTGAAATGTACTGGCATGCAGAAGGAATGAAAGCCCTTTACCGCGGCAAAATCCAGATGGACGGAAAAAATTATACTGTTTTCCCGGACAGTTGCTACGGTTATGCTGATAAAAACTGGGGATCTGGTTTTACAAGTCCCTGGCTGTGGCTTTCTTCAAATGATATTATTTCCCAGTTTTCGCATGAAAGGCTGGAAAATACAGTTTTTGACATTGGCGGCGGCCGGCCTAAGGCTTTTGGAATTCCATTTGAGCGTAAACTTTTGGGCGCCCTCTGGTACGAAGGCAAACCTTTTGAATACAACTTTTCTAAATTCTGGACACTGTCCAAGCAGAAATTTTCTGTTAAAGAAAGTGATGAAGAAATTGTCTGGTACGTGGAACTGCAAAACTACCGCTCTGTTTTAAGGACAGAAATTCACTGTAAGAAAAAAGACATGCTCTTTGTGAATTACGAAGATCCTGAAGGCAGAAAACCTTTCAGCCGTTTGTGGAATGGAGGAAACGGCAGCGGAACTTTGTGGCTTTACCGCAAGGACAGTGGCAATTTGATTTTAATTGATGAATTGATTGTAGGCCATGTTGGCTGCGAGTACGGAGAATTTGACACAGAAGGAAAGTCTGAATAAGGCACAGTGGCTTTTCACCAGAGGCTCATATGGTGTTTTAGTTCTGACCTTCAGCTGACTTTTATAAGGAGGTGTGATAAAAATTACATCCTTGTAATTTTTATCACTGCAGTT
>CAVCWN010000065.1:0-8373 GCA_963605975.1 Desulfovibrionaceae bacterium
CAATGTTGCTTCTGCCGGCGAGTATGTTTTGTTTTCAGAAATTGCGGAAAAGGTAAATTATTTTTCTTTGGCACTTGCCACCCTTGTTGTGAATGCAAGATATTTTTTGATGAGCTGTTCTTTGAGCCAGCGCTTTGCACCTGACACAAAATTTATTCACCGCCTTTTTGTGGGCTACGGCGTAACTGATGAAATTTTTGGAATCACAATTGCCCGTGACGGTTTCATTGACCCCAGATATAACTACGGGGCAATCGCAATAGCTGTTCCACTTTGGTCAATCGGAACATCGCTTGGCATTGTGGCAGGAACTTATTTGCCACAAAGGATTGTGTCCGCCCTTTCAGTTGCACTTTACGGAATGTTTTTAGCAATAATCATTCCTCCGTCAAAAAAGAATTTTGTAATCGCATGCGGGGTGATTGCAAGTTTCGCATTAAGTTTTGCTTTTACAAAAATTCCATTCGTAAAAGATTTGGCGGAAGGAACAAGGACAATTATTTTGACAGTAATAATTTCTTCAGTTCTGGCAGTGGTCAAACCCGTAACAGAAAATCTGGAAAAATCAGAGGAAGGAGACGGAACAAATTCTGCTGCCGTAAAAGCTGATTCTTCAAACAAAAAAAATTAAAAGAGAAATTTTTTGAACAGGAAATTTAAAATGAAAACAAACACATGGATTTATATTTTTATAGCATTTGCCGTTTCGTATTTAATCAGAGTTTTGCCCCTTACAATTTTTAAAAAGCCGGTCAAAAATAAATTCATTCGCTCATTTTTATTTTACGTGCCATACGTCGCCCTCGCTGTCATGACTTTCCCAGCCATCCTAAACGCCACCCAAAGTATCTGGTCAGGGCTGGCCGCACTTTTGGTTGGTTCCGTTCTGGCCCTCTTTGGCGCAAACCTTTTACCAGTCGCTGCCGCTTCCTGCCTGAGCGCTTTTATTGTTGAATTAATTTTGATTCATTGATTTTTTTTGATATGGAGAAGGCGTCTTTAGTTACGGCTTTAGCTTGAAACTGCGCACTTCGTGCTTGTTGCAGGTAGCGCCGCTTTTAGAGACAACCATAATCCCTACGGGCCGGCTGCAATCCGACTAGTGGGCCAAAAAGGGTATAAAATTTTTTTTAAAGAATTTTTACCTTTTTCTTTCAAACTTGAAAAGCAAAATTTCTTGTGTTAAAATAAAGTTAAGAATTTTACAAAAGGGGTTTGACAAGCCCAAAAGGAGCGATACCCTTGTTCAGTTCAGTTCAGTTCAGTTCAGTGATATCTTTCTCGTGGAAAAATTTTATTGTCTTTGGAAAGACCGCTTGCTTTAAAAAAAATTAGAGCAGACGGCCTTTTGTTTTTTAAGGGAGTCTTTAAAAATTGTAATTTTTAGAGATACCCTTAAACTATTTTGGAAGGAGCTTGTATGAAAAATCAATTTGGAATTTTAAAAAAATTGGCGGGGCCGCTTTGCTTTTTACTTTGTCTTTTTTTATTTTCATGTGGTATGCAGAAAAATAATGGTGCTTTGTCTTTTAAATTACCACCGGAACTTTTGCAGGACCTTACAGACGGTGAAAGCGAAGAAGATAGCCTTTGCATTTTGGAAATACTTGTAGAAAAAAGTGATACAAAAGAAGTGCTTTCTAAAAGTCAAAATGAAATTTCCTTTAACAGTTTAAAAACAGGACAGCTTTTTTTCTGTAGAAAATCTTCCTGTTGCTACAAGTTTGGATTTGTCTGTATACCTTTATTTAAATGAAAAAATTATTTACCAGGCCTTACAAACAAATGTGCTTTTAAACGAAGCAGACAATCAAATAGAAATGTCACTTAAAAAAAATCAAGTTAGTGTGGAAAAAATCAGCTTTGACAAAGATGTTATTGACTATTCAGATGTAACGGAAGCTTCTGTGGTAGAAGTGACAGTTACAGGTAGCAATTTTTATTTAGCCGAAAGTATTAAAGTAAAGGCTTCAAACGGCATAAAAGAGGCCGAATGCGAAATTGATTTAAGCGGTTTTACAAAAGACACAAAATCTTTTACATGCCAGCTGCCACTTTCCTTTAGCACCGGGGACTACACAGTCACAGTTGAAGTTGGTGGAACTGCCCTGCCTTTAAAAGGAACTTTTACTATTTACGATGACTACGTCTTTAACATTCCAAGCCCTTCTGTTGCTTTTAGCGGGCAGACTGTAAAAGTTACCCTTAGCGGGAAGAATTTTAAAAAAGATGATGCAGAAAATTATAAGCTTTACTGTTTAGACATGAATAATGAGTGGCAGCCTGTGTCTTCAGTCACAGGTGGTAAAGATGTAATGAACTTCACCGTGGAAAGTGACACTTTGTTAAGTGCAGAAATAACTGTCCCAAAAAGCGCTGCTACCTACTTTTTAGCTGCTTACATTGGAGACAAAGTTATTACTGGTTACTTCATAGTTACTTCTTTAGAAGTAGGTGACATTGTTTTTCAGGACGGCAGCAAAGTTTCTGTGAGTGATGTTGCAAATTACACTGTTGATTCCACTAATCCGCCTGTAGGTGTTGTGGCAGTAACAGATTATGGGGAAGGAAAAAAGACCTTGCTTTTGGGACTTGAAAGAAGTGAAAGCGAACTTTCTTGGGCAACTTCTAATACAGCTGGCCATACCCTTTATTTTACTGGAACAAACACTACTGGTAAGGACGATGGTGACACAGACGGCAGTGACAACTGGCAGGAAATTTGTAAAGTTGACACAAGTGCTGCAGAAAATGAAGCAGATAATTATCCTGCCTTCTATTTTGCAAACCATTACGGCGAGGCAAAAGGCTATTCTGGCATTTGGCAGGAAGACTGGTACATGCCTTCTGCTTCAGAACTTTTATACATTTATGATAACAAGACTAGTGTTCAGGCAAGTTTGACAGCCGCTGGTGGATTTACCTTTGGAAGTGTAGACTACTGGGCATCCAACCAGTATACATATGAGAACATAAATTATGGGGCTGATGTTTATTTTTATAACGGGACTTGTAGAGACCTCCCTAAGAACACAGATCATTATGTCATGGTTGTCCGCCTTTTGTAGTGGTGAAAAAAAATTGTTTTCTGGTGAAAACTTTTGTGGAATTTAAAAAACTTTTCATCAGCAGTGAAACTTTTCAAGATGAGCTGCGGCCGCCCGTGTAGCACCCGCGAAGCTTGCTGGAGCAAGCGAAGCGGAAAGAAAAAGGCCTGCCATTTGCAGGACTTTTTCTTTTGAGGGTTACCGAAGTGCGAAAGGGGCGTTAGGAATGGCGCTTTCGCCTGAAAAAAAATAAAATAAGATTTTGGGAAAAAGAGTTCTTGCTATTGAAATTGTTTGGGGAAAGGGGTATACTCATGGCGTTTCTTCGGGACCCCGAAATCGAGGAGGTGACACTAAATGGCAACAATCAATGTTGACGCTACAGAAAACCTGGAAAAGGCTATCAAACGTTTTAAGCGCATGGTTGAAAAAGAAGGTATTATCCGCGAATACAAAAAGCGTGAATACTACGAAAAGCCTTCTGCTGCTCTTCACCAGAAGAAAACAACAATGGAACGCAAGCTTTTGAACAAGAAGCGCCGCGCAGAAAAAAAGGACTAGTCCTTTTGCCAATGTTACTGGTAAAAAAAGCCTGTCATCTTGACGGGCTTTTATTTTTTTTAAATTGATTTTTTGTGAGGCGGATTTTTTTTGCCTCAGTTTTTTTGCAGAATTTTTTTTAGGATTTTTTTAGACTTGCCCTAAAATGATTCCATGAAGGCTGCGGATTTTTGAATGGCGGTCAGCTGGTCTTTTACGGAAAAATGTTCTATGGCGAAGTAGTCTTTGTAGGAAAGCTTTTCCATGGCAAGAACGATTTTGCTGATGGGAAGGTAGCCAAAGCCTGTCGCAAGGGATGCAAGGCCTTTGTTGTATTTTAATTTTTTATTTTCTATTTCTATTTCTTTGCCCCGGTCTTTTAGGTGTAAGTGGACTATGTGGTCTTTTAAAGTGTCAAAGGCAAAAAGTAAATCTTCATCACTGAAGGCGAAGTTTCCGCAGTCGAATGTAAACTTTAGGCCTGGCACTCTTTCAAAAAAATATTGCAGCTGAAAAATTTTTTCGCAAGGGGAAGTTTCGCTGTCAAAGTCTTCAAGGGTGACGGTGATGTTTTTTTCTTTTGCGTAAAGGACTGTTTTATAAAGCATGGATGTGATGTTTTTTACACAGTCCAGGGAATCCATTAATTCATAAATCTTTTTTTTGTCATGGATGTTTTTAAAAAGTTCGCTTTCTTCTTTTGAAAAAAATCCTGGGACCACAAGAATTTTTTTTGCATTTAAGCGGGCGGCTGTGTCTACGTGCAACTGGGCTTTTGAAAAGTCGCTGTCTTTTTGCCACTGGTAAAAGTTGTAAATGCAGCTGAATGTCATGCCCTTGTTTTTTATGAGGGTGATGGTCTGGGGATTTTCTATGGCGTAATCTAAATTTATTTCGAAGGCCTGGTAGCCCCAGTTTTTGGCAAGGTCCAAGATGTTGCTTATGGAAAGGCCTGTCTGTTGGCTTGCTTCAAGAATGTGGTCTAAAAAAATTGAAAGTTTTCTTGTCTGCATTTTTTTTACCTTATGGGTGTTTTAAAAGACTTGAGTGCAGCTGGGCTCCTGGTAGGAGCGGTCTGGATTGTAGGTCCAGTAAACTGCATTCTTTATGATTTTTTGAATGGCCTTGTTGTAGTATATGGGGTATTCTTCGTGGCCTGGCTGAAAATAAAAAATGCGGCCCTTCCCACGGCTGAATGTGACTCCGCTTCTGAAAACGTCCCCTGTAGAAAACCAGCCGGTAAAAATTACATCATCGGCTTTGGGAATGTCAAAATATTCTCCGTACATTTCTTCTTTTGGCAGCTCTATAGGAAAGGAGATGCCCTGGGCGATTGGGTGGGAAGGGCATGTGGCCCAGAGAAGTTCTTTTTGCCCGTGCTTCCACCTTAAAGTCATGCTGGTGCCTAAAAGAAGTTTTACTGGTTTTGAAAAGTGGGCCGAATGCAGGGGGATAAAACCCATGCCCATCAAAACGTGTTTTTGTATTCTTAGGGCTACGCTGTCACTGAATTCATTTTGCTTTGCGTGTGACCAGTAAACAAGCACATCTGTGTTTTTTAAAACTTCTTCTGAAAGCCCGTGTTCTGCCTGGTTAAAAGTTGCTGTGGTGATTTTTAAATTTGAATCTTGGGATAAAAAATTTTTTATGCAGCCGTGAATGCCTTCCGGGTAGATTTTTCTTATTCCTTCGTAAGTTTCTTCGTGAATGTTTTCGTTGTAAATGGTTACTCTGATCATAAATGCTACCCTTTTGCGACCAAAAGAAATCCTGAAAAAGGAAATCTTTTGGTGAACTCAAATTTTAAAATCATACAAAACGCGAAATCTTTTTAACTTCAAGAGTTTTTGTTTTGTAAGCAACGATGTATGAACCAAAGAGGGCTGTGACTGCATCGATTGCGGCTGCGAAAGAGCAAATTAAAGGAGCGGCATCTTTTAAAAGAAGGTAGCCCGCATCAAAACCGCCTCCGTAAAGTGTAAACATTACGGTGATTGCAAAGAAAGGTCCGCCCTGTGGAATGTTGCCCAGTACGAATGAAAGCAAAAATGACATTGCGGCAATCCACAAGACAGACTGGAATGTTATGTTCAAGCTGGAGTATGAGCGCAAAATCAAAATGAAACTGATCGATTCAACAAGGGCTGCTCCACCGCGGGCAAAAATAGAAAACATTGGCTGAACGTAAGCGTTTGTCCTTCTGCGGATGCCCAGGTTTTCTTTTCCCAGGCGGATGTTTAATGCAAGGGTTGCGTTTGTGTCACCTGACAAAAATGCCATGATAACGGAACAAATGCCTCCGTAAAGAATTCTAAAGGGGTGTCTGTCGTGGCAGATTATGCGGACAAGTACCGGGTAAATGACAAGTGTTATGATTAAAAAGTCTGCTGTAAAAAGAAGGAAGAGTGGATTGTAAACTGAAAGTTTTGCCAGGCGGATAAAGTCCACTGTCCATTTGAACATGATGGCAATCATTCCTACAGAAAGAAGTTCTGTTATAAAAGACATTACCCTGAAGCAGACACGGCTGACTGAATCTACAACAGCGATTGTTGTTGAAGAATATTTTTTTTCACAAAAGGCGCCGTAACCTGCAAGACCGGCAAAAACTAAAGCCGGCAAAATGTATGTTGCGTCAAGAAGGGTCTGCACTCCGTTGTAAGGGAAAATGGATTGAAGAATTTCTTTTATGCTGAGTTGAGGTGTTTCGCTGACTTTTTCAATTGTGATTGGAATGCGGGGTAGGTAAATTAAAACTGCTGAAAGAATTCCAATGACAACTAAAATCAGTGAAGTAACAACTATTGTTCCGATGGTCCAGGCGCTTGTTTTTAAAAGCTGTTTTTCTTCATTCAATTTGTACGTTGAAATGATTGCTGAAAAAAATACAAGCGGAACTATTGAATAGCGGGCAAAGCGGATTACAAGATCAACTATAAAATTTAAATTTGACTGTGTTTGAAGTCCGTCTGCCGGAATTAAAAAAGCTGCTATGATTCCTACAATTATGCCTATTAAATATTTTACCCAAAGTCTCATAAATAAAATTATAGCGCTTTCAAGTTAGTTTGCAAAGTCTAAGTATTATTGTATAATTTTGTTTATGAGTAAGACAATTTTAGTAGCCGGAAAAGATATGCCGGGCGGAATAAAAGTAGCTGAAGGTTTAGAAGCAAGTGACCGTCGTGTTGCCCTTTCATGTGGCAGTAATGACAGTGACTCCGCTGCAGATGATGTGGATTCAAGTTCTTCAATTGCAGGAGTTGAATGGAACAGAGCGTCTCCTGTTTCTGCAAGAACATTTGTTTTGGAAGCAGAATCTTCTCTGGAAGAATTAGATGAAGCCCTTCTTTATTTTGATGAAGATGAGTATTCAAAAAATGCAGGGCTTTTGAATTCAGAAGAATGTCTTCGCACTTCAGATTCAATGGTTTTGTGCTACCAGTATTTGACAATGACTTTGCTGGAGCGTTTTGAAAAAAAACATAGCGCAGAAAATCCTGCATCCCTTGTTTTTCTTTTGAAGAATTCCTACACATGCGCAGATTTAAATAGAAATCCTTCTTTGAAAAACGGAATGAATGTTTTTGCTTCCCCGGTTGTGGCAGCGGCAGCTTCTTCTTTTGAAGCCTTTGCGGAAAATATTGCGGCCCTTTACAGCGAAATGGATTACGTAAATATTGTGCTTGTAAAAGTTGACGCAGAAGACGCCGTTTCTGAAAAAGCCGTGGGCCAGTGGATTGGAGAATACAATGATTCTCTTTACCCTTCGTTAAAATCTGCTGCAAAAAAGAGCGTTCAGTGGTTAAAGCCTGGATCAAAAATTTCAAAGACTTCAGTCAGTGCAAAACCTGCAAGAGGCGGTCTTTTTGGTCGCAGGCGCTGAGTTGATTTTTTACTTTGATTTGAGGAAGCTATAAGTGACAAATTTTTTTATGGATAAAACTTTTTTAGCTGACTGTATGATAAAAATTGCTGCCAGCATTTTTTGCGGTTTGATTTTGGGAATTGAACGCAAGAGCAGAAATCAGACGGTGGGAATCAGGACATTGATTTTGATAAGTGTTTCTTCAACAATGCTTTGTATTCTTTCAAGTTACATTTCTGGTTACATAAATGCTGACGGTCAGTTTATTTCAGGCGATCCTACAAGAATTGCAGCTGGTGCCATAAGCGGTATTGGTTTTTTGGGCGGCGGTGCAATCATGAGGCAGGGGCTGAACATAAAGGGCTTGACTTCTGCAGCAATTATCTGGACAGCGGCAGCTTTGGGCCTTTGCATTGGCGGCGGCCTTTACATTCCGTCTGCAGTGGTTCTTTTTTGCGTAGTCCTTCTTTTGATTTTGCTGGAAAAAGTTGAGTATAGGCTTTTCCCTGCTAGTCGCAGTAAAACTTTGCACTTGGTTTTTGAGGATGATAAAATTGATATGGTCAAAGTAAAAAAGACCATTCAGGAGTCAGGTTTTCGCGTTGCTGATTTAAATGTAAGCCGCGTGATGATAGCCCACCAGACCATTTTGCACTATTCCGTGAAAGCCCCTCCGGAAGATGATTTTGGTGCCCTGATAGAAAAATTAAACACTTTGGGAAAGCTGACAGAATTTTCTATTACGGATTAGTTTTTTCGATGTTTTGAAAAGTCTGGAAAATAAGGAATAATAAGTCAAAAGCGATTTGATTTTTTTTCAGTTTTCAAAACCCGCCTAGCCGCGATGGTAGTGAGCACGAAGTGCGTGCGAAGCGAAGCTGAGCACCGGAGCGACAGCGTAGTCACGGACAGCGCGTT
>CAVCWN010000066.1:0-5163 GCA_963605975.1 Desulfovibrionaceae bacterium
CCTCCTAAGGGTTCAAATAAGGCTACTGACAGCGCTAACTGGATGGAAATATGGAATAATGTTTTTATGCAGTTTAACCGCGTGGACGAAAAAACTTTAGAGCCTCTTCCAAAGAAAAATGTTGATACCGGTATGGGCCTTGAAAGAACAAACTGTATTTTGCAGGGAAAAACTTCGGTTTACCTTACAGAGGTTTTCCTGCCGATTATTGGTAAAATAGAAGAACTTTCCGGTTACAAGTATGGCGATGATGAAACAAAGGATATGTCTGTTCGCATTATTGCTGACCATGGTCGCTCTGCTACATTTATTTTGGGTGACCAAAAGGGTGTTACTCCGGATCGTGTGGGTGCCGGTTACGTTTTGCGCCGCCTTATCCGCCGTGCTGTCCGCCATGGAATGAAGTTGGGCATTGATAAGGATTTTATGGCAGATATTGCTAAGGTTGTAGTTGAAAACTTTAAAAATGCCTACCCTGAACTTGAAGAAAATAAGGAAAAAATCTTTAGTGAACTTACAAAGGAAGAAGCTAAATTCCGCAGCACTTTAAAGAAGGGTGAAGCTGAATTCCAAAAGATGCTTCCAAACCTGAATAAAAATCCAAAAAAGATTATTTCTGGAAAGGTGGCTTACAATCTTTACGAAACTTACGGGTATCCTCTTGAACTTACAGAGGAACTGGGTAAGGAAAATGGCCTGACTGTGGATGTAGAAGGATTTAAGGAAGCTGAACGCAAGCACCAGGAAGCGTCTAAAACTGCAGAAGCCGGTAAGGCAAAGGGCGGTATTGCTGAACAGTCTGACGTGGCTACAAAATACCACACCGCTACCCACCTTTTGCAGCAGGCTTTGACTGATGTTTTGGGTAACCAGGTTGCACAGAAGGGGTCAAATATTAATTCTGAGCGCATGCGCTTTGACTTTACTTTTGAACGCCCTATGACAAAGGAAGAAATTCAAAAGGTTGAAGATATTGTTAACGAAAAAATCAAGGAAGACTTGCCTGTTTCTATGGAAGTAATGACTTTGGATCAGGCTAAGGCTGAGGGAGCAAGGGCTCTTTTCGTAAACAAGTACGGTGAACAGGTTAAGGTTTACACAATTGGCCGTGACCCTAAGAATGACTGGTATTCAAAAGAAGTTTGCGGTGGTCCTCACGTGCAGCATACGGCGCAGATTGGTGACTTTAAGATTGTAAAGGAACAGTCTTCTTCTGCCGGTGTTCGCCGTATTAAGGCTGTAATTTCTGGCGGTTTGCCGCTTGAAAATGCAAAATAGGCGGCTTTGCCCTTAAAAAATGCAGTTTTAGGGGTAGCAAATAGACTATTTTGACAAAAATTTATCTGCTTTGTAACGAAAAAAAAGCAGAAGTGTTTCTTTTGTTAGAAAGATTTATGGTATATAATAGAATGAGTTTTGTGCCTGGCATAAAACATCATTTTTCCATAAAAAAATCATTTTATACGAGGATTTTATGAAACGTCGTTTTTTATTAGGTTTAGTAGCTTTTATGGCAGCAGCAACAGCTTTTGCCCAGAATGATTTGCAGCCTCTTGCAATTGTAAAGCTGAATAAATCGGAAACAATCACATTAAAGACTCTTAAAACAAGGGTGAATTTTATTCAAAAGCAATATGACGCTTATGGTGTAAAACTGACTGCAAAGGAAAGGCAGGAAGTTCTTGAATCCCTTATTGATGAAAAACTTATTGTTCAGGCTGCTGCTAAAGAAAATCTTACCATTACAGACAGCCAGGTTAATCAAGCCTTTCTTTCTACATTCAGCCAGCAGCTGGGCCGCAATGTTACAGAAAGCGAACTTGAAAGCCTTATCAAGGAACAGACAAAGTTGAGCCTTAACGACTACCTTTTGCAGAACACAGGCATGGGCACAAGTGATTACAAGGCTTACCTTAAAAACCAGCTGATTGTTCAGCAGTATGTTTATACAAAAAAGCAGCAGCAGATTGCAGCAGTTGCCGCAACAGACAAAGAAATCCGCGACTTTTATGATTTAAATAAGTCCAGCTTTATCTGGAATGACATGTTGCGCCTTTACTTGGTAATTGTTCCAAAGGGCAATGATGCTACGGCTGCAAAGGCTTTGTGCACTCAGCTTAGAAATCAATATAATGCCGCTCCTGCAACAGCGGGAGACACTATTGCCAAGGATACAAGAAACGGCAAAAACTTCCAGGCAGGAACAATTGTTGTACAAAAGACTTCTGCCCAGGCTGCTCAGTTGGGCTGGGATATGAATAAGATTGTAGAACTTTTTGAAAAGAAGGTTGGTACTGTTTCTGAAGTAAACGAAACTTCTTCTGACTTCCAGTTCTATGCTGTTCAAAAGAAGTATGATGGAAAAATGCTTTCTTTGAGTGATATTGTTCAGCCGGAAACAACTGTGACTGTTTATGATTACATTAAGCAAAATCTTACTGCACAAAAGCAGCAGCAGTATTTTTCTCAGGCAGCCCAGGAAGTTGCAGATTCTCTTGACACCACAGCAAATGTAGAACGCAAGAAGACTGGTGCTGATCTTACAAGTCTTTTAAGCTGGTAGGTTCAAGGTGTCACGTAGAAGAGGAAGAATCCTGGCTTTTCAGGCCCTTTATTCATACGATGTAGGCGGTCTTACTTTGGACCGCGTAATGGAACTTGAGTGGGACAAAAAAGATTTCAGGTCGGATGCAAGTGGTGGCCCAGGCCTTGGTGTCGGTTCAAGCGCTGGTGGTGTTAGTGGTAATGCTGGCGGTCAGTCTTTTTCCAGTGATGAAACAAAGGATTATGCACGTCTTTTGATTGCAGGAACGGTAAATCACCTTGCCCAGGTTGACCACGAAATAGAAAATCATCTTTCGGAAAAGTGGGAAATGGCCCGCTTAAACAAGGTGTCTCTTGCAATTTTGCGCCTTTCTGTTTTTGAATTGATGTTTCAGCCGGATTTAGCTTCTTCAATTGTAATTGATGAGGCAATTCGTATTGCAAAAGAATATGGTGAAGAAGATTCCTACAGATTTATCAATGCAATTCTTGATAGAATAAGGCGGGACGTAAAGTCTGATGGTTTGCACAACTAGAATTCTAAAAAAGTTAATTTTCACACTTATAGCGGCACTTATGACGGTGTCGCTTTTTCTTTCATGCAGTCAAAAGTCAACTTCTTTCAGCATTATCAGCCGCTTAGACGAAATAGACGCCTTGATTTCCACCGGGGACACTTCTTTGGCTCTTTCAAAATTAAAGGAAGCGGAAAAATATTCTTCGCAGGCTATGGATTTTGTGGGCATTTACAAGCGCTACCTTTCTTTGGGGGAAGATGAAGAGGGCTTGAAGCTTTTGGAAAAGGCCATGAAAAAGTACCCTGGCCAAGGGGAGCTTCTGGCACTGCACGTCCACTACCTTTTGCGCCACAAACAGACAGACAGGGCTTTTGAAGAAGCGCCTGCCCTGGAAAAAACAAAATATGCTTCTTTGTATTCAGAAGCGCTTTTTTCCTATGCCTTAGACCATAATTTGACGGCAGACCAGCTTTTTGCTCCTACAAAAAAAGAAAAGAGGGCTTTAAAAAAGGGTAAAAGGCTGAACACAGAAGAAACTGCCCTTGCTGGTCAGGATGGAAAGGCCAGTCACTACAATAATGTGGAAAGTGAATTTTACCTGGATGACCGTTTTATTCCTTTTTACGTTTATGCTTATAATGGTTCTAAGGTGAGTGAATGGCTTATAAATGCGGCTTGCCTTTACATGAGGGGTGGCCAGGTGGAAAAGGCTGCCAGTCTTTTGCCTGAAACTTTTAGTCGTGTAAAGGATTCTTATTTTTGGGCCAGCCTTACTTTTGATGCTTCACTTTATGCGGAAAGCCTGGACTGTTTAAATGCTGCAAGGTCTATGTGGTCCAGTGACATTTATTCTGTAAAGTCCATAGCCCTTATGTCTGATGATTATTACATTCTGGGGGAAGACCAGGAAGCGGAAAAGGCCCGCACTGCGCTTTTTACCATGCAGATGGATGACAAGGCCCTTAAAGCTTATGACAAAATTCTTCCTGCTATATATTTAAATTCGGCCCTTTATTCAAGGCAAAATGATGATGTAAAAAGTCAGTACCAGAGGTTGGATTTTCTTGTAAACAACTTTCCTCTTTACGAACCGGGCCTAGCCCTTTACTGCCAGATGGCTTTGGACACTTTAAACGAAGAGGAAGAAGAAGCCCTGTCTAAAAAGTTGAGGGAAGCTGGCTTAAAAACACAGGCTATGGAAAGGCGGGATGCTCTGCCACGCGTTTCTTTGGAGGACGCAGTCAGCCGTGTGGACTCTGCCCTGAGTGAAAGTTCCACCCCTTCGCTTTTGGTTCTTAAGGAAAACGTTTACTACCTTACCCACCGGGACGACAGTCCTGGTTTAAAACAGGCCAGGTTGTGGAAGCTTTTGGAAGCGAATGAAGAGTATGCCAGCCACTATCCGGAAGAAATTGTAAAACACGCGGTTTTTAAATTGCTTTCTTTGGGCCAGGAAGAAGATGCAAAGGCTATGTTCAGCGAGTATTTGCTTTCGGCCTATTCTTTGACCTTGGATGATATTGCGGATTTTGCCATCCCGGACAGATTTGCTTCATGGGAATACCAGGTGACGGCATGGTTTATGAAGGATTTGAATGTTTCCCGTGCCAGGGAACTTTATGAATATATTGTTGACCGTTTTAAGCAGCGTAATGCCAGAAGCCAGAAGCAAAGTCAAAATGATGCTTTGGTGAATGCCCTGGTAAATTTAGCGGTGATTTATGAAGGCCAGAATTTAAGGCAAAATGCACTTGATTCTTTGAACCAGGCCCAGGGTCGCTGCCTTGATGCTAAGTTGAAGGCCCTTATTCTTTATAGAATGGCAAAAATTCAAAAGTCCATGGACATGGAAGCAGAGGCCATCCAGTCTTTGCGCTATGCCTTAAGCCTGGACCAGGGCAACAACAAGGCAAGGCTTTTGTTAAAAGAATTGACCAATGTTTACTAGGGGCTCTCTTAAGTGATTTTTTTGATTTTAGAAGGCCACCTTTTGAAGGGCTGTTGTTTACGAATGACCTGCTTCTTTTTCGAAAGACGCCTAGCCGGCCCTATGATGAGCGACGGCTGAAAGGTGAGAAAAACTCGCGAGGTGATGAGCGAC
>CAVCWN010000067.1:0-3378 GCA_963605975.1 Desulfovibrionaceae bacterium
ATGGCGGCAATGGTTACGAATGGGGTGGATGTTTACGAATGGCGCAGTTGTTTACGAAAGACGCAACTGTTTACGAAAAGCGCAACTGTTTTCGAAAAGCGCAACTCTTTACGAAAAGCGCAACTGTTTTCGAAAAGCGCAACTGTTTTCGAAAAACGCCTCTGTTTACGAATGCTGTGAATGTTTACGAAAGAGATGGCGTTTTCAAATGGCGGCAATGGTTACGAATGGGGTGGATGTTTACGAATGGCGCAGTTGTTTACAAAAGACGCCACTGTTTACGAAAAGCGCAACTCTTTACAAAACACGCCACTGTTTACGAAAAGCGCCACTGTTTACGAAATGCACCACTGTTTACGAAATGCACCACTGTTTACGAAATGCACCACTGTTTACGAAATGCACCTCTGTTTAAGAAGGCCGCCACCCCATATGAATGGCGCCCTTCCCAAAACATTCGCATTTTTAGAAATTTATTTTTCGTAAACAGGAATATTTTTTCCTTCCCTTTCAAAAACAGGAATCACATCAAGAGGGCAGTCACATTCTGCTACTGTGCCGCCTTCATATTTTTTGCCTGTCGCACATTCCACCCAGTTTACACCTTGCGGAAGATATACAGTGCGCTTTTTAAGCCCCCTTTCCATTACTGGAGCAACAAGCAAATCCGGACCAAACATAAACTGGTCTGTCATCACTGCGCATTTTTCATCATCCGGGAAATCATAGTACATAGGACGGGCAACCGGGTGTCCATTTTCGTGGGCATCCTGCATAAGTGACCTGATGTAAGGGCGAAGGCGTTCCCTCATGAAAATAAATTTTTCCATAATCTTTTCATTTTCTTCGCCAAAGCTCCATATTTCATTCGGCTGGGCACTACCCCACTGAGGCACTCCGTCTATAACTTCCTTGCCCTTTTCCAAAGGAATGTAAGGAGGACGTTCCCCATGCAAGCGAAGGACAGGGCAAAAAACACTCCAGGCAAACCATCTGACTAACAGTTCGCGGAAATCTTCAGACAAAGGATCCCCGCCTACAAATCCACCAGTATCTGTAGTCCACCATGGAATTCCGGCCATAGACATGTTAAGGCCACCCTGCAGCTGTTCTTTAAAAGCCCTCCAGTCAGAATGAATGTCACCTGACCATGTAAGAACACCATACTTCTGGCTGCCAGCCCAGGCACAGCGAACCAAAGACATTGCTTCCTTTTCACCTGCTTCCTTCAGTCCTTCTGCAAACCCCTGTGCATAAGTTTTAGGATAAATATTTGCCACCTGCTGAACAGGTCCCGCATAATATCTGTAAACGTCCCAATCGTAAGGACCATATTCTGGTTCAGATTCATCCAGCCAGAAAAGTTTTACACCCTTGTCATAATAATTTTTCTTACATTCTTCCCAAACAAATTTTCTTGCCAGAGGATTTGTCGTATCATAAAAAACAGTGTTTCCCAGCCAGTCCATGTGCAAGCCAGAAGCGCGGTCTGTAGAAACCAGCATGCCGCTTTCTGCCATCTTTCCAAAGTTGCATGATTTTTGATCGATAGTAGGCCATACACTCACGCAAACTTTTATGCCCATGCTGGAAAGTTCCTTTATCATAGCTTCAGGATCCGGGAAGCAGCGGGGATCAAATTTAAATTCGCCCTGGCGTGACCAGTGGAAAAAGTCAATTACAATTACATCAACTGGAATATTGCGCCTTTTGTATTCGCGTGCCACTTGCAAAACTTCCTCTTGAGTTCTGTAGCGAAGCTTGCACTGCCAAAAACCCATTCCATATTCCGGCATCATCGGAGTGCGGCCAGTCACTGCTGAATACTGCTCTTCTATCTGGCTAGGAGTGTCACCCGCTGTAATCCAATAGTCCAGTTTTTTTGTAGAATTTGCGTGGAATTCAGTTTTATTGCTTGCGAAATTTGCATAGCCGATTGCAGGATTGTTCCACAAAAATCCATATTTTCTGCTTGAAACAAAGAAAGGAACAGATGTCTGGGAATTGCGCTGGGCCAGTTCCATAGAAGAACCTTTTCTGTCAAAGCAGGCGTCCTGGTAAAATCCCATTCCATAGATATGCTCGTTTTCAAAAGCTTCAAACCTTGCCGTAAGGACAAAATCACTTGTACCGGTCAAAGGCTTCAGCTCTCTTCCTTCTACACGCAAAGGAACAGCATAGCGGTCAATTCTGTCACGGGTGCGCCAGTATTCCTGGGTTAAAAGCTGGCCCTTCTGGTTGTAAAAAGAAATCCAGCCTTCAAAAGAAACCTTTGCACAAATGTTACCGTTTGTAATCTGGGCCTGCAAAGCCTTTTGATGGGAACCGTCCCGAACCCACGGCTCAGTAATATCAACTTCCTCTATTTTGATTTCAGCCCTTTTTGCCAAATCTTTGTCTTCCTGACTAAGAGGATTTAAAGCCCAGTCGTTTTCGTCCATCTTGGCCTGGCGGCTTTCCCTTACGCGCAGGGAATTTTTTCCCCAGGCTTCAATAACAATTTTTTCGTTTCCACGCTGCATGACCAAAGCATTTTCTTCTTTTGTAAAAATCATAATATCTCCTATAAAACTCCGCGTTAGCGGCAGCACAGGAGGTGCTGAATCAGCAGTTTTACAAACAAGGTTTGGAAAACTGCAGTAATAAAAATTACAAGGATGTAATTTTTATCACACCTCCTTATAAAAAGACTCAATATTACACATTCTAAAATCCAGATAAAAAAAATAATACCCTAAAAATCCTAGAGAAAGTCCTTAATATTTTCTAATGATGAACAAAGCTTATATAAAAGTGATTTTATTTTTTCATCAGGAATAAACTGATCCACAACCATCGCGCATTTCATTCCAGCAGCATGGGCAGAAATAATTCCATTAAATGAATCTTCCACAGCAAGACAATTTTCTGGAGCAAAAGACAAGGCCTTGCAGCTCAAAGTATAAATTTCAGGATCTGGTTTGGAATGTGTCACTTGGTCACCGCAAATAATGTAATCGAAATATCCAACCAAACCGGTAAGAGTCAGTTCCTTTAAAACAACCTGCCGCCTAGTAGAAGAAGCCAGGGCCAGGGGATATTTTTTCTCTTTAAGATATTCAAGAATTTCTTTTGCATAAGGCATAAGTGGCAAACCGTCAGTGTCCACCATTTCTGCAAAAATAACAGAAGCCCTTTCGCGAAATTCCTTTGCCGGAAAATTCTTTCCATAAAGTTCCGCCAGTTTTGTGTAGGCGTCACTTCTGCTCAAACCGGCGCAGGCAGTATGAGCTTCCAGGGCATGAGCAAAATTAATTTCCTTTGCAGCCTTTTCCCACGCAAAAAGTGAAAGGCGCTCACTGTCCAAAAGAACGCCATCCATATCAAAAACAACAGCCT
>CAVCWN010000068.1:0-11014 GCA_963605975.1 Desulfovibrionaceae bacterium
CTATAAGGGCATGGTTGAATCTCTTGTAAAGGAGTGTAAGAGGGAGTATGCAAAAGAAAGCGGCCACAGCGAAAGTGAAGTCCAGGTGATTGCAACCGGCGGCCTCAATTCGGTTTTAAAGCCTATTACAGACTGTTTTACTTTGGTAGATAAAGATTTGACTGTAAAAGGCTTAAAAATTATTTCTGACATAATGCAGTAATTTTTTTAGGCAGGGCTTAATCTTTTTGGATAAAGTCTTCAAATTGTACGCCCTGACCGTTTTCTACATTGCGCACCAGGGTGGCTCCTTCTAAAAGATTTAAATATTCTGGTGAAATGCCGGGTGAAAGAACTTTTTCTGTTCTAAGGATTTTTATGTCATCTTTTTGGATTTTGTGTCCTTTTAAAAAAGATGACATGTAATGGAGAGAACGGTTAGTTCTTCCGTAATTTAAGCTTTCACTTTTTGCAAGGGATTTTTTGCCAGTCCCTAAAACTGCAAGAATTTTTTCAAGACTGTAATTTTCCAAAAGCTGCTTTACAATTTGATTTTGTGCCTGGTTTAGGAAAAAATCATTTTCAAGAAAGTTGTTGTCATCATTTTTTACAGCCACTTTTTCTTTATGCCAGCGTTCAAGCAGGGCGTCACTCTGGTGAATGCAGTGGCTCATAAGGGCAAATTCGTCTGCTTCAAGGGCAACCGGGTCGTCAAGGCCGTCTGTCTTTTTGCTTAAGGTGATGTGCTTTTCGACCATTTGGCCGCCCATCATGTCTGCTAAAACAGGTACTAAAATGGGATCCAGGCTGTGGTCTGAAATTCCGCATGGCAGACCAAAGATGTCACTTAAAGTTTTTACTGCCCTTACATTATATTCATTTTCTGGTGCAGGATAGGAAGTGATGCAGTGAAGAAGGGTAAGGGGAGCAATTCCATTTATTGAAGGAGCTTCGTCCAGTCCTTTTTCTTTTTGGTATGTGGATTTAATGATTTCAATGGCTTTTTCTATGTCAGAAAGTTTTGAAACTCCACTGGACAATATGATTGGAATTTTAGAATAGTATTTGCTTACTTCTTTTAAAAGTTCAAAGTGATTTACTTCAGGGCTGGCAATTTTAATTGCATCTACCGGGCAGGATACAAGTTCCCTAAAAGATTTAAGCCCAAAAGGGGAGCATGCAAAAAGCAGGCCTTTTTTGTGAGTGTAGTCTATGCATTTTTCAAAAAATGATTTGTCTACTTCAAGGGCTTTGAAGCGGTCATAAAGTCTTACGCTGCCACCAGGGAGTTTTACAAATCCTGTGTCTGGGTGGAGAATTTCATCTGCGTAAACCCACTGAAATTTTATAAAGTCAGCGCCGGCATCTTTTGCGGCATCTATTAGGGCAAAGGCTTTTTCCAGACTGCCTGCATGTGATGTTCCAATTTCTGCAATGATTTTCATATTTTTATTTTAGACTATATGGCCTGAGTGTGCAAGAAAAGGTCTAAAAATATAGGCAGATATTGGAGGAAATGGCTTTGCCTCGTTGACACATAAAGGCCGGGTGTGGTAATATTTTGCAATATTTCTATTAATTTCTTTAATATCCAAGGAGTTTTTCCATGTCAGGACATAGTAAATGGTCAACAATTAAACATGCCAAGGGCGCAGCTGATGCAAAGCGTGGTGCTCTTTTTACAAAATTAATCAAGGAAATTTCTATTGCTGCTTCAATGGGTGGTGGCGATCCTAACTCTAACCCTCGCTTGCGTACTGCTATCCTTAAGGCACGTGCTTCTTCAATGCCAAAAGACAACATTGAAAGAGCTATTAAAAAGGGTACTGGTGAACTTGGTGGCGGTACATACGAAGAACTTGTTTATGAAGGATACGCTCAGGGTGGCGTAGCTGTTTTGGTAGAAGTTCTTACAGACAACCACAACCGCGCTGCTGCAAATGTTCGCAACATTTTTACAAAGAACGGCGGAAACCTTGGAACATCAGGTTCTGTAGCACGCATGTTTGATCGCAAGGGTGTTATTGAATACGATGCAGAAAAAGTTACAGAAGATGAAGTAATGGAAGCTGCTCTTGATGCTGGTGCTGAAGATATTGTAAACGAAGATGGAGTTATTACTGTTACAACAGATCCTGCTTCTTTCAACTCTGTAGTTGAAGCTTTGGAACCAAAGGGCTGGGAAACACTTTCTGCTGAAGTTTCAATGGTTCCTCAGATGTATACTGCTGTTGATAAGGATACTGCTGCAAAGGTTAAGAAGCTTTTGGACAAACTCGAAGAAGATGATGATGTTCAGAATGTTTGGTCAACAGTTGAATATCCTGATGACTTTGAAGAAGAGTAATTTCTTTTCTTAAAAAGAATTTTCTAAAAAAAAGAGGCGTCCTTTGGGGCGTCTTTTTTTTGTTAGAGGATAAAAGTTTTGAATGAAGAAGCTGAGCTGCTGTGCTGTGAAGTCTGGCTTTGTTGCTTTACTAAAGCAGCAATTCTTTCCAAAATATGCCTAGCCTGCCCTGGAGCAAGGCCAAAGGCCGTCCGAAGGACCGCGCGCAGCAAGTTGCGAAAGGGCAGTTGAAGAAATGGGAGTATGCTTCTAAAATAAAAAAAATGAAAAAAAGAAGGGTGATTGGACTGGATCCGGGACTGGCGCATACGGGTTTTGGCATTGTGGATTTTTTTTGTGGCAAAATGCAGCTGGTCAGTTACGGCGTAATCGAAACGAGTGCGAATGATTCTCATGAAGTGCGGCTTTTGGCTTTGTATGAGCGGCTGGAGGCGGTTCTTAAGGAATTTAAACCGGATGAAGGGGAAATGGAAACTTTGTATTTTGCAAAAAATATTTCAAGTGCCATGGCTGTTTCTGAGGCAAAGGGGGTGGCGACTTTGGCTTTGGCAAAAAGGGGCATTCCTATTTCTTACTATACGCCTAATCAAATTAAATCTTGTGTGACGGGTACTCAGTCCAGTGACAAAAAAACGGTTCAAATGTATGTGAAGCTGCTTTTGAATTTAAAAGAGGTTCCTTCGCCAGACCATGCAGCCGATGCTCTTGCGGGGGCTATTACTCATTTGCATGCAAGCGGGTCTCTTTAATTTTTTGCTTTATTTTGATATATTGATTTTATGTTTAATTCTTTGTATGGGACTGTCACTCAAAAACTTCCGCAAAAGTTGTATCTTGAAACGAATGGTATTGAGTGGGATTTAAATATTCCAGATTCTTCTTTGGAAAAATTGCCGCCTCCTGGTCAGGAATGTCGGGTTTATGTTTATTTGCAGCACACGGATTCTTTGATGAATCTTTTTGCTTTTGCCAGTGAAAGTGAACGCTCCCTTTTTTTCGATTTGCTTAAGGTGGATGGAGTGGGGCCAAAGGCTGCTGTAAAAATTATGTCTTCTTTGGATTCCCAGCGTCTTATTGAAATTCTTGATTCAGGTGATTTAGCTGCTTTGGAAAAAATTCCTGGCGTGGGCAAAAAGACGGCGCAAAAAATGCTTTTGCAGTTGAAGGGAAAACTTTCTTTGCAGGATGAAGATGTGATTGTGGTAAGGCAGAAAAATATTCCATACCAGGCGGTTATTACGGCTCTTTTGCAAATGGGTTATGAAAAAAGAATGGTAGAAGATGTTGTTTCTAAGATTGCAAGTGAGGCTTCTCTTGATGCTGCTTTTTCTGCCTTGAGCGAATCTGAAAAAGAGGATGCTGTTTTTAAAAGGGCTATTGTTGCTCTTGCCCAGTAGACTGGAGTTTTTTAGATGAATAAGAGTGTTAATGCAAAAAGCCACTATCCTAAGGCAAATAATATTGAAGATGACATGAATATTGTTTCTCAACTTTCACAAAATGCCAGTCAGGCTTTGGGCATGAAGACTGGTTCCACAAAAATTGTAAGGGCGGATGAAAATATTTTTCAAACTGAAAGTCACGCTTTTATGAGGGGTGAAAAAAATGGCCTGGATGATGAAGGTGAAGCTTCTTTAAGGCCAAAGTCTTTAAAAGAATTTACAGGCCAACCCAGCATAAAAGAAAATCTTGGTCTTTTTATAGATGCGGCCCGCGAAAGGCAGGAAGCTTTGGATCATCTTTTTTTGATAGGACCGCCTGGTTTAGGAAAGACTACTCTTGCACAAATTACTGCAATGGAATTAGGGGTGGATTTTAAAGTGACAAGTGCGCCTGCCCTGGACAAGCCAAAGGATTTAGCAGGAATACTTTCTACGATTACTCCAAGAACGGTTTTTTTTTATTGATGAAATTCACCGCTTAAAGCCTGCCATAGAAGAAATGCTTTACATTGCTATGGAAGATTATGAACTTGACTGGGTGATAGGTCAGGGGGCTCAGGCTAGAACGGTCAGGATTCCTATTCCTCATTTTACACTTGTTGGTGCTACGACAAAGGCTGGAATGGTTTCTTCGCCTTTAATCAGTCGCTTTGGAATTATACAGCGTTTTAATTTTTACAGCCGGGACGAACTGGCAAAAATTATTAAAAGGTCAGCAGTGATTTTGAATGTGAAAATTTCAGATGAGGCTGCTTTAAAAATCGCAGATGCTTCACGAGGAACTCCCCGCGTTACGAATAGAGTTTTGCGAAGAATGAGGGATTTTGCTCAAGTAAAAAAATCTCCAGAAATCACCCTTGAAATTGTAGAAGAAGGGCTGGACCGTCTTGGCATAGACAGTTTGGGACTTGAGCGTTATGACAGGGAAATTCTTTTGGCCATAATGAATAAATTTGGTGGAGGTCCAGTTGGGGCTGAAACACTGGCAATTTCTATTGGAGAGTCCATGGACACTCTTGAAGATTACTATGAACCTTATTTGATTCAATGTGGTTTAATCCAGCGTACGCCAAGGGGTAGAATTGTTACCCAAAAGGCTTACCAGCATCTTGGAATTGAAATGAAGAATATGAAGGAAGGAAAAGATAATGAAACTCAGCGATTTTTATTTTGATTTGCCACAGGAACTTATTGCTCAAAAACCTTCTGGCCAACGGGGCAATGATCGCCTTATGTTATTGGGAAGAAATGATGGTAGGGTGGAACATCACTTAATGCAGGATTTGCCTTCTTTAATTGATGACGGCACCTTGATGATTTTTAACAACAGCCGTGTAAGAAGAAGCCGCTGCTATGCAATAAAAGAATCCACTGGTCGCGAAACGGAATTTCTTTTTTTGAACCAGACAAGTCCGGAAGGTGACACTTGGCTGGCCATGGTCAAGGGAGCAAAAAAAGTAAAAGACGGAAATGTTTTTAAATTTGCAGATGGCAGCCTGGGAGAAATTCTTCATGATGATGAAAATGAAGGCAGCGAATTTAGAACAGTAAAATTTAATTTTAGGATTACAGAAGACTGGTTTGAAAAAAATGGCCACATTCCTTTGCCTCCTTATATTCGCCGCGAGGACACAGAAGTGGACAGTGAAAGGTACCAGACTGTTTACGCAAAAGAGACAGGAAGCGCTGCCTGCCCGACTGCCGGCTTGCACTTTACCCAGGAAATGCTGTCTGCCCTTAAGGCTAAAGGTCTTGATCTTGAGTGGATTACCCTGCATGTGGGACTTGGAACTTTTTTGCCTGTCCGCGAAGAAAATATTGAAGATCACAAAATGCATGAAGAACTTTACACCGTTCCTTATGATGTTGCAGATAAAATCAATAAGGCAAAAGCTGAAGGCAGAAAAATTCTTGCGGTAGGAACTACTAGCGTTAGAACTTTGGAAAGTGCCTGTGATGAAAATGGTTTAGTCATGGGGGGAACAAATAAGACTCATATTTTTATGTACCCTGGATTTAAGTTTAAAGTTGTAGATCAAATGTTTACAAATTTTCACACACCTGAATCAACTTTGCTTATGTTGGTGAGTGCCTTTTCTTCAAGAGAAAATATTATGAATGCTTACCGTCAGGCAGTCGAAGAAAAATACAGATTTTTTTCTTACGGAGATGCCATGTTGATAAAGTAACTTTACATCAGCTGCCTTAATGACATTTCCAAAAGATTAAAAAACTGGTCTTTTACAAAATTTTCATTTTCGATTTTTGGAATGCTTTTTGCGTAGATTTTTTTTGCTTCTTCCATAAGGTTTCCAATGCTTTTTTCGTTTAAAGGTAGGCGGGAACCTGTAATTATATTTTCAAGTTCGCTTGAGTAAAATAAAATGCTGCCTGCAAAAGCGACCCTGGCATTTGAAATTAACTGGTTTTGTATGTTTGCCAAAAATGTGAATGAAGAAGAATCTTTGGTAAAATAATTTGAAGGGCCTGTTTTCTTAAAAATGCTTACTTCCCATTCATCGAGTGGAATGCGGATTTTTGTAAGAAGGGATCCCTGCTGTATGCCAGGAAATTTTGAAATGGGGAAGGTGAGGCTTTCCTTTTTATTTTTTACTTCCACTCTTGCATTTAAAGCGGCAAGAGGTGCCCAAAGGGTGTGCTTTTGACCTTTAGCGCAAATGTTTCCGCCAATGGTTGCCATGTTGCGTATGGCAGGATCCGCAATTGAAGAAACAGCATCAAATAAAACTTCCGGAATGTTTCCTTTTCCCAAAGAAAGAATTTCAGAAAGACTTACTGCTGCTCCCAATTCAATGTAGCGGTCATGTTTTTCGCAAAGCAATAGTTCTTTTGCATTTTTTATGGAAAGAGAATGCTCTTTTACTTCAGAAATTTGACTTCCACCTGCAATAATCTGAATGGAAGGAATTGTATTTAAGTGATAAAGAATCTGGTTTACATCTTCCGCTAAATATATTGCCTTACCGCTTTCGCCTGTTTGACTTTCCATTGTTGAAATCTCCTTTTGATTTTTTTGCGTTTACGGCAAAAACTATTCCGCTCAGCAAGGTGCTTTTATCGCAGCAGCAGGGGTGCAAATTTTTTATTGCTTCCTGTATGTGAAAATCTTTTGAAAGATCCGGATCAAGTTTCTGGTAAAGAACAGAATATGCTGTAAAAATTTTTGCTGAGTTGCAGTAGCCGCATAATTCAATTCCAGCCTTTTTAAATCCTTCCATTATTATTTCGTAATCAGGATTTTGCTTGAAGTGTTCAAGAGTTTCTATCTTGCAGTCGCGCACGATGGCAATTGGTACTTTGCAGGATTTTACAACCTGGTCATTCAGTAAAACCATGCAGTTGCCGCACACACCTTTCTGGCAGCCGCACTTTACGCTCAAAAGTCCAGCCCTTCTTAAAACAGTTAAAAGGCTTTCATCACTTTCCGCTTCCACAAAAGTTTTCTCTTCATTAAGAATTATTGGAATTTTCATCTGCCTTTGCCTCTTTTTCTAAAGATTTACTTTCTTTTTGAACAAGCTCGAGAGTATTTTTGTAAGAGATTGTGTCATAAATTGTATTTGTGTTGATTGGAATTGTGTTGATTGAACAGTTCAGCGCCTGATTCAATGCTTCTGTGTAACTGGCAGGAATTATTTTGTAAATGACTTCTCCCAGTTTGCAGGGATTTTCATCTGATTCAATAAAAGTGATTTTGAATTTATCTGCCCTGATTGTATCGTTTTGAACCAGAGAAGATAAAACTCTTTCAACATTTAACCTTACATTATTTTCTGCCGCCTTTTTGTTAAGAATTTTTCCACATGAAAGAATTACTTCCAATTTTTTGATTTTTTCGCGGAAGGTGTAAGGATCAACTTCCAGTTCAATTACAGAAAGGGCGTTGCATATGCTGTGAAAAGGTTTGCCCGAAAAAGTTTCAATATTCCATTCATTTTTTTTCTGTACACTGATTTTGCGTTTTACCGTGTAAGGAAGTTTTTCATCTTCCTTTCTGTGCTTCATTGCATCGCAGCATTTTGTTAAAAGTTCAGTCATGACAGAAATGTTGTTATGAACAATTTCCGGCAGAGGAGGTTCTTCTTCAGGTGAAAAGTTTGTGTTAAATTTTACCTGGCTTGTTTTTATTCCCATTAATGATGAAACAAGATTTTGCCAGATTTCCTGAATGCTTGAACTGACCGGAGAAGTGTGAATGGTTACTGAATTGTCTTTTTCCAGAGTTGTTTCAATGTATTCTTCATTCCCGTAAACTTCTGAGCCATAGTAAGTTGAACCTTCAAAAGCGCAGGCCAACCCAATTCCCCGCATTGGAGAAATATTAAAACTTTGGAAGTCAAGTTTTGAAAAATTAATATTTCTCTTTTTTGATTCAAGATTATATGAACTCCACTTTCTGTTAAAATCACTTTTGCTGCACAATTCATCAAGCAGCTTTTGCATGTTTGAAACATTTACATCAAATGGATAAGAATTTTTTTCTTTTGCTTTTTTTGTATAGAAATTTAATTTTCTTATTTCAATAGGGCTTACATGTTCAAGTTTTGAACAGATTCTGTTCAAGTGATTTTCGAATGCAAAAAATGCTGCTGCATCAATGGACTGAAAATCAATTGAAGAAGGCGGATTTTTTGAAGAAAAAGAAGTTGCCGTTATGCTTAAATTTTCTGCCTTGTAAAGGGCTGCACTTGCAATAATCAGTCTGTCAAGAATTTCTTTAGAAAATGGATTGTATGCTCCAGCGTCCAGATCAATGTCCACTTGCATTCCTAAAATTTTTCCATTTTCTGATAAACCGCTCTTGTGGGTTATGGTGACAGGCTGCATTGTATTCATAAAAGCATTTTCTTCTTTTCTTGAGTAAACCAACTTTACAGTTTTTTTTGTTTTTAAAGCAGCCACAGCAACTTGACTTGCAATAATAGAATTGTACCAAATTGAATTTGTTGAAGTTGAAAGGCTTTTTGTTTTTTTGATTACAATATTTTCCGTTTTGATTTTAAGTGTTTCTGACAAAGTGTATCTTAAATTTGTAAGCCATGTTGTTGGAGTGTAAACTGTTATTTCATCTTTGTCGTAAGAACAAATGGCTCCGTGAGGTTCCAGGTAGTCTGACTGTTTTAAAGTGTATGTGTATGAAGATGTAAGAACTTTTGCACATTTTGCAAAAATCTTATCCATGGGCTCTTTTCCTTTAGCAGTCTTTTTTGAAAAGCATGGCCCCCATGTAATTTTTCTTTCTGCAAGTTTTGGAGAAAAGAGTTCCTGACTTCCAATTTTTTTTCCGCTGCTTTCATCTTTTATGTGATCAAAATATTGCTCAATAGGAGTAGTGTCAAAAATAATTTCAACTTTTTTTGCAAGATGATTTAATTCAATTTGATCAGGACCAACTAAAATCCCTAAAGGTTCTCCAAGGTAAGAAATATTGCCTTCACTAAAAACTGGAACCTTCCCTAAAGGAGTATCAATAATATTTTTTCCAGGAACATCCCGTGCTGTAAAAAGATAATATCCTGAAGAAATGTCTGGAATTGTGATTGACCGTATTATGCCTTTGTGGGTAGGACTTCTTATTATAAGAGCATAAAGTTGATCTGGAAAATTTAAATCTGAATAAAAATCATTTTGAAAACTCAAGCGGGAAGTTGTCTTTTTTAAGGAACTTTTGCTTTGTGATTTTTCAGTCTTTTGAGATTGTGCAATTTTTTCAGACATGATATTTTTCTCCAAGTTTTTTTATAGACTCAACTGTGTAGTCAATCATCTGGTCTGTCATGTCAGGCCAAAGCGGAAGAGAAATGGTTTCTTCATATTTTTCCTGAGCGTTAGGAAATTTTTCCTTTGTAAAATCAGGGTAAAGATTTTTCCAGTAAGTAAAATGGAAGAGGGGGATAAAGTGCATGCTTATTCCAATTCCCATTTGCTGTAATTCTTTAGCAAATGTATTTCTGTTTACCTTTAGCTTTGAAAGATCCAGGCGCATCAAAAAAAGATGCCAGGCATTTCCCATTCCATCTGGTGGCAATTTTACAAAATCTAAATCTTTTAGTTTTTCAAAATATTTTTTTACATGCTCCTTTCTTTTTTTATCAAAAAGATCTGCTTTTGAAAGTTGAACCCTGCCAATAGCCGCATTCAAATCCGGCAAATTAAATTTATAACCGCAGTCAATAATGTCATATTCCCAGCTGGCCTTGTCAGAAGTGTAGCGGTCCCAGGTAGTTCTGTCCATTCCGTGCATGCGCATAACAGTCATTCTTTTTGCAAGATTTTCATCTTTTGTAGTAACCATGCCGCCTTCGCCAGTCGTTATAGTTTTTGTCGCGTAAAAAGAAAATACTCCCACGTCTCCAAGTCCACCAGCCCAACCGTCATCAGTTTTGCAGGGGAAAGCATGGGCTGCATCTTCAATAACTTTTACATTATATTTTTTTGCAATTTGATTTATTTTTTTCATATTGCACAAATTTCCTGCGACGTGAACAGGCACAATGGCAACTACATTTTTGCCTTTCGGACTCGAAAGAATTTCTTCAACCTTTTCAGGACAAATGCTGTAGGAGTCTTTTTCAATATCTGCAAAATAAACATCAGCGCCAAGGTGGCGGGCACAGGCAGCTGTTGAAACAAAAGTGTAGGGTGTTGTGATTACAGCTTTTCCTTTTTTTACACCACAAGCTTCCATGGCTAAAATCATTCCGCTCGTGTTTGAGTTTACGCAGAGAGCGTATGGCAGCCCAAGTTTTTGAGCAAATTCTTTTTCAAAAGCAAGAGCTTCTTTGCCAGTTGTAAGCCAGCCGCTTTTTAAAACATTAAGGGCCGCTTCTTCTTCTTCTTTTCCGATTGAAGGTTTAAAAAAAGGAACTTTCATTTGTGCGTCTGCCATTATAAAACCACCTTTACTGAAGACGATAAATTTGAATTTAATTCGTCATATTTATTTTCATTATAAAAATCATCTAAACTTTTTACGGCTTTTCTTAGAATTGAAATTAATTCTTCACGATTTCTGTAAAAATCAGCTTTCTCTTTTTTGAAAAAGCAAACCCCTTCAAGCTGCTGCAAAAGTTCATCCAGATTAAATCCCTGGGGAGGGATATTTTTTAATTTTAGAATTTTTTTGTATTCCGTTTCCTGGGGATTTTCTTCTTTCAGCCAGAGAGGTTCAAAATTTCTTTCACCCTTTCTTTTCCCTATAAATTTTATGTCTATATCCCTGTAA
>CAVCWN010000069.1:0-7578 GCA_963605975.1 Desulfovibrionaceae bacterium
GGAAGAGGGGGCGCTTTGACGGGAGAGGCACAGCTTTCGCAAACAGGCAGCGCTTTGACGGGAGAGGCACTGTTTTCGAAAACAGCCCCCGCTTCTCCAAAAGAAACACCGCTTTCAAAAACCACCGTTCTATCCCCAAAAGAGACCACTCAGTCACAGACAGCCGCCCCATTCCTAAAAGTAAAATTAATTTTATTTTCGCTTCTGGCACTGATTTCGCTTTTGACGGTTTTTAATTTTATTCCCTACTACGTTACTTTGCCGCTTGTTCTAATTTGCATTTTTTTTGCAGAAAGGCGGGCTCTTAAAAAAGTTGATTATATTTTGCTTTTGACTTTTGTGGGATTTTTTATTTTTACCGGCAACTTGAGTCACAGTCAGAAAATTTCTTTTCTTATTTCTTCGGTTTTACAAAAGCGGGAAATTCTTTGCGGCATAATTTCAAGTCAAGTTATAAGCAATGTTCCTGCTGCCATTTTGCTGAGCGGCTTTACAGAAAATTTAAAAGAGCTGACGGTCGGGGTTAACCTTGGAGGTCTGGGCACTTTGATTGCCAGCATGGCCAGTTTAATCAGTTTTAAATTTTATGCGGGATTGGAAAATTCGAATGGGGCAAAATATATTTTAATTTTTTCCATTTTAAATATTTTGTTTCTGGGCATTTTGTATGGCATGACTTTTTTCTTTTTTTGATTTTGATTTTTTTTGATTTGATTTTTTTTGATTTGATTTTTTTTGATTTGATTTTTTCAGGTCTGCCCTCAAATTTTTTAACAGGATTTTTTTAATGAAAAATTCTATTCAAATGCTTTTTTATTTGTGATAAAATCCTTGCGTAAAAAAAGTTTGTCTTTGCAAGTTGAACTTTTGGAAACAAAAAAAATGAAAGGAGTTTCAAATGGAAAAATCAATTAACACAAAATGTATCCAAGCAGGTTACGTTCCGACAAATGGCCAGCCGCGCCAGATTCCTATTGTTCAGTCAACTACTTTTAAGTATGACACCAGCGAAGAAATGGGAGCTCTTTTTGATTTGGAAAAGAGCGGCTATTTTTATTCAAGATTGCAGAATCCTACAAACGATTATGTTGCTGCAAAGATTGCAGCTCTTGAAGGTGGCAAGGCAGCGATGCTTACTTCTTCAGGCCAGGCTGCGAATTTTTTTGCTCTCTTTAACATTTGTGAATGTGGCAGCCACATTGTTGCTTCTTCTTCCATTTATGGTGGCACTTTCAATTTGATTTCTGTGACAATGAAAAAGATGGGAATTGATGCAACTTTTGTCAGCCCGGATGCCAGCGAAGAAGAATTGAATGCAGCCTTTAAAGAAAATACTCGTGCTGTTTTTGGAGAAACAATTGCAAATCCGGCCCTTACTGTTTTGGATATAGAAAAGTTTGCAAAGGCAGCTCATAGTCACGGAGTACCTCTTGTTGTGGACAACACTTTCCCAACTCCAATAAACTGCCGGCCTATTGAATGGGGGGCTGACATTGTAACTCATTCCACAACAAAATATATGGACGGCCATGGTTCTTGTGTAGGCGGTGCAATTGTTGATGCAGGAAATTTTGACTGGATGGCCCACAAGGATCTTTTCCCAGGCCTTACAAGTCCTGATGAAAGTTACCACGGAATTACTTATGCCCAGAAGTTTGGAAAAGAGGGTGCCTTTATTACAAAAGCAACTGCCCAGTTGATGAGGGATTTTGGCTGCTCTCAGGCTCCAACTCAGGCTTTTATTTTAAATTTGGGCCTGGAATCTTTACATGTAAGAATGCCTCGTCACGTAGAAAATGCCCAGGCTGTTGCAGAATTTCTTGAAGGTCAGGAAAAGGTTTTAAAGGTAAATTATTCTGGCCTTAAGTCTGATAAATATTATGCCCTTGCTCAAAAGTATTTGCCTAATGGCGGCTGCGGTGTTGTTTCTTTTGAATTGAAGGGTGGCCGTTCTGCTGCAGAAAAATTTATGAAGGCTTTAAAGATTTGTGCAATTGAAACTCATGTTGCAGATGCCCGCACATGCTGTTTGAATCCGGCAACTTCTACCCACCGCCAGATGACGGATGAACAACTGGAAGCTGCTGGCATCCCGGCTGGTCTTATCCGCTTGTCATGCGGTTTGGAAGACAAAAATGATTTAATTGCGGATTTAACGCAGGCTCTTTCTGCAATTTAGTTTTGCGGATTTTAAAAGGGTTGTCCAAAAGGGGCAGCCCTTTTTTTGTTTTTTTTTTGACTTGCGGAATTTGCAAAAACTGAAATCAAGTAGATTTTAGTCAATTATAGCAAAAGGCTTTTTTATTTGGTATAATTGATTTATGGGAAAATTAAGAGACAGAAAAGCGGCTATAAATAAAATTCAAAAATTGATTTTAAAACCAAAGGCAGAACTGGATGCTTTCAGGGCTCAGCTGGAAGACACTTTCGCAAATCCATTTTTGCCAAACCATGTTGAATGTCAGGAAAAGGTTTATGGAAATGTCAGGTGCGACTTTCTTATGCCGGAAGTTTATTCTTCCAGAAGAATAATTATTTATGTGCATGGTGGTTCTTTCGCAGGTGGTTCGCGGGACAGCTACAGAAATTTTTGCGCTTCTTTAGCAAATGCTGCTTCCTGCCGTCTTGTGCTGCCGGAATTCCGACTGCCGCCAACTTATCCTTTCCCGGCTTCCATAGAAGATGTGCAGACTGTTTTTAGAATGGTTTATTCTGAAGAAGAAGTTGCTCTGCAGCTGGAAAAAAATAATTTTTCACTGAAAGTTTCAAAGGATGATGCTGAAAATCATGCGCAGATTATTCTTGCGGCGGACTCAAGTGGTGCAAGCATTGCCATTGCCTGTCTTTTGAATTTGCCGGAAAAATATCGCGCCATTGTAAAATCTTTAATTCTTTTTTCGCCTTGGCTGGATTTGTCTTCGGAAAATGAACTGATTGCCGGTAAAAAAATTCATGATGAAGTTTTGTCTGGTGAAGATTTGCACCGGGCGGTTGACCTTTACACTTACGCCATGAATTTAAAAAATCCTCTTGTGTCTCCGCTTTTGGCTTCCTGGGAAAAGTATGTTGGATTCCCGCCTGTTTACATTCAAATGGGCCAGAAAGAAATCCTTTTAAAACAAGTGGAAAAATTTGAAGCGCTTTTAAAAGACGCCAAAGTGGAAGTCATAAAAGATGTGTGGCCAAAGATGATGTTCATGTTCCAGATGGCTGATGAATATTTGCCCCAGTCACATCTGGCCATAGAAAAAATCGGTAAGTACATTAGTCAGCGCAAGGGTCTTACAGAAGAAGAACTTGCGGAAAGGGACAGAATCCTAAAACTCAACGATATTATCAGGGACTAAAAAATGGAACTTCTTGCACCAGCGGGAAATGTTGACAAGTTAAAATACTGCTACACTTACGGGGCCGACGCAGCTTACATTGGTTTAAAAAATTTTTCTCTTAGAATAAAGGCTGATAATTTTTATGAGGATGAATACAAAAAGGTTGTGGAACTGAAAAAAGCTTTTCCTCAAAAAAGACTGCACTGCGCTTTAAACATTGCTTTTCATAATGATGAAATTGACCGTCTGCTTTCGGAAATAGATTATTTTAAAATGTATCCCATCGATGCTTTTATTGTGCAGGATTTGGGAATTGTTCCTATTTTACAAAAGCACTTTCCTGACGCAGAACTGCACCTTTCCACCCAGGCTAGCTGCTTAAACAGAGAAGCGGTTAAAATGTATAAGTCGCTGGGTTTTAAAAGAGTCGTGATGGGCCGGGAAGCCAGCCTTAAAGAAATTGCCCAAATAAAAGATGCTGTGCCTGACATGGAAATTGAATGTTTTGTGCATGGGGCTATGTGTATTGCCTATTCTGGCAGATGTCTGATGAGTGCTTATTTGAACGGCCGGTCTGCCCAAAGTGGTTTTTGTTCCCACACATGCCGGTGGGATTATGATTTGCTGCTTGATGCGGATGTTTTAAAAGATCCCAAAAAACTGGCCCAGTCAGGAGCCCTTTCTTTAAAAGAATATAAAAGGCCGGATGAACTTTTTCCTGTTTACGAAGGAGACAATTTTACGGCAATTCTTTCCAGCAAGGATCTTTGTATGATTGACCACCTGGCGGATTTTAAAAAGGCCGGAGTTGATTCTTTAAAAATTGAAGGCAGGATGAAAAGCATTTACTATGTGGCAATGATTACACGCGCCTATCGCAAAGCCCTTGACGCTTTAGACAAAAAAATTTCTTCGGAAGAAGCACAGCCCTTTGTAGACGAATTGTACAAGGTAAGCCACCGTCCTTTTACCACTGCCTTTTATTATGACAGGGCAAGGGCTGACGAAACTGCAAGCGGCGCTTCCGATTCTCCTTACCAACTGTCAGCCGAATTTGGCAGACAGCTTTCCCTGCAGGAAGAAAGTGAAATTTTAGAAAAAGCTTCTCTTGCTCAGAAAAAGCGCCAAAAAGAATATGACGCTCTTGTTCCCCAGGCAAAGGCTGCTTACGATTTGCGGGTACAGAAAATGCCGGACAAGTATTTGCCTTATGCAAAAAAAGTTGATGGATTTAAAATGTATTTTCTTACAGCTATGAACATGATTGACCAAAACAGCCAGCTGGAAGTGGTCAGCCCGGACATTGTTTCCATAAAAGTTACAAGGGAACATTACTTTTTAATAAATCCTGAAAGCGGCGAACTTTACAACTGGGTTTGCGACGGCCACCCCTGCGTTTTTTATACAGATTTACCTGTTGCGGATGGCAGCATTTTGCGCTGTCGTGATGAAAACTATATAGAAGGAAAATTTCGAGACACTGGCAGATAGAGGTTTTTATGCATAGCGAAAGTTTTGAAGAAAACACTCAGGAAACAGATCCAAAAATCCTCATAAAACTTTTTTTTGACAACTTTGGCAGTAATTACAGCCCGGAAGATGAAAAAAAGATTCGCTCTGCCTGGGATTTTCTTATAAGCAAAACATGTGACCTTAAAAGAAAATGTGGCAAACCTTACTATTTGCATCCAATGCGGGTGGCTTCCATTCTGGCCCAAAGTCACCTTTCTGCGGATTCTATTATCTGTGGATTTTTTCATAATATTCTGGAAGTTGATGCCACTTGTTATGACCAGATAGAAAATCTTTTTGGAAAAGATGTGGCGAAAATCTGCTACGGTACTTCTAAAATTACAAATTTAAAAATCAATTCTCATTCAATGCAGGAAGCGGACGCTATTAGAAAAATGCTTTTTGCCATGATTGATGACATCCGCGTAATTCTTGTAAAACTGGCAGACCGCCTGGACAGAATGAGAAATCTTTCTTCCGTGAGTCCTGAAGCGCAAAGGGCTGTTGCAAAAGAAGTAATTGATATTTGGTGCCCTCTTGCCAGCCGTCTGGGTATGTCTGAGTTGAAAAGTGAAATGGAGGATTTAAGTTTAAAATACAGCAATCCGGAAGCTTTCCAGCAGATAAAGGCCATTGTTGCCCAGAAAAAAACTGAACGCGCTGAATATTTAAGCAATGCTGTAAAAAAAATTTATACTGCTACTGAAAAGGCCGGCATTTCTGTTACAATCACAAGTCGCGCTAAACATTTTTATTCAATTTACCAGAAAATGCGCAAAAGAAATAAGGCGGCAGATGAACTTTATGACTTGCTGGCCCTGCGCATAATTTGCCAGACAAACGCTGAATGTTACACTCTTGTGGGGATTGTCCACGGGCTTTTTAAACCCATGGAAGGCCGATTTAAAGATTATATTGCAATGCCAAAGGCTAACGGTTACCAGTCTTTGCACACAACTGTCATTTGTGAAGGTAAGCCTCTGGAAATTCAAATCCGCACCCAGGAAATGCACAATATTGCAGAACATGGTGTTGCTTCCCACTGGCTGTACAAAAAAGGCACAAACCACGATTTAGTAAAGGCTGAAGATTTAAGTTTGATAAACCAGCTGCGCGTTTTGCGTGACGAACATCTTACTGATGAAAACTTTTTCCGCGAATTAAAAACGGAATTGCTGGGGGATTCAATTTATGTTTTTACGCCCAAGGGTGATGTAAAGGAATTGCCAGCTGGTTCTAATGCAATTGATTTTGCTTATGCCATTCATTCGGGGGTTGGTGAAAAAGTGGTTGGGGCAAAGGCTGACGGTAAAATTATCCAGCTGACGGCTCCTTTAAAAAACACGCAGATTGTTGAAATAATCACAAATCCTCAGGCACACCCGACGCAGGCCCAGCTGAAGGTTGTGCACACAAGCAAGGCCAGACAGAAAATTCACAGCTGGCTTTGCGAAAATGATCCTACTTTTATAGACAAGGAAGCAGAGGCAAAAAAAGAAGCCAGCAGCATTGCCCATGCCCTTTATTCTAAGCAAGTGGCCCAGCATTTGAGGGAAGAAAGGCAAAAGAAAAAGGCTGCTGGCCTGCAGGATTCATACACTGGAAAAGTAATTGTTGAAGGAAATAAAAATTTTGAAGTTTCCTTTGCCGGCTGCTGTAAGCCAAAACCTGGCGACCCCATAACAGCCTATGTTTCCCACAAAAAGGGAATTGTGGTCCACACGGCTGACTGTTTGACTTTTTTGCGCATCCCCGACATTGAAAAAAGGGCCCTTAAAGTGGAATGGGATGTTCAAAATAATGGTAAGGGAAAGAAAAATGCTTGTGCCACAGAAAAAGAGGCAGATAAATAGGCTGCTTTAGGAAAGTGGTATTTCTTTCCCTAAAAATACCTAGCCGGCCCTGGAGCCATGCCAGAGGCAGTCCGAAGGACCGCGCGCAGCAAGTGGCGGAAAGGCCGTTTGACAAAAGCAGGCATGCTTTAAAAAAAATTAAATAAAGGCAGATTTTCTTTGCTTTAAAAAAAATATCCGTTATACTTTAAGGATATAAATTCAGGAGGCGAGCATTTGAACTTATTCGTCATTTACTTAATTGTTTTTGGATTCGCGTCGATTTTTAACGTTACCATGCTTTCTTTTGTGCAAAATGTAATGGTTCACCGCGAAAGTCTTGCATTCTTTTTTAGGGGACTGCCTACTACTCACCTTTTTGGTGTTGCGCTTTGGCTGCTGGTTGCGCTCATTGTTTACTTTTTGCTTAAACCACTGCTGGTGGTTATGAAAAAGGCAAAAGACGGTTCTGTTACGGAAGAAGAAAAGTATCTTTTTATTCCTGTTTTCAGAAGGGTAAAGCTGGCTTCTTATATTTTGATTTTTGTTGGCTACGTTGTGGGAAACCTGGGGGTTGTTCTGGTTAAGACCAGCAAGGGCCTTATTTCTTTGGGATCAACTTCTGGTGAAATGACTGCTACTTTTGTTATGCTTGCGGGCCTGTGCGTTTTCTATGCCATTTTCCAGTCTTTTTATTGTGTGGATCTTTGGGAAATTTTGTGTCAGCATGCTATTTCTTCTTTAAAGATTACAGAATTGAAAAATTGTAAGCCAAGTTATTTTACCATGAAGATTGGTAAGTTGCTTACTGGCTGCGAATTGCTTTTGGGCTGGCACATTCTTTGCTGCGGTTATGGCATTGCCCGCTTCCCTGACAGAAATTATACCATAAGGGACTTTTTGCC
>CAVCWN010000070.1:0-3876 GCA_963605975.1 Desulfovibrionaceae bacterium
ATATCACTTCAACAAACTGTTCTATTCCACTTTCTGAATCAGGTACTTACTATTTTTGGGTAAGATCAGCATTATATACTGAAGATGACTATAGAAGTAGCTATTTCAGCAAAGTGGCATCTCTTGATTTCACAGTAGAAACACTTGAAGTTCCATCTAATTTAACAGCTAAAGCGTCAGAAAGTACTCTAAATACAGTAGATTTAGCTTGGGATGAAGTAGATAGGACAAGCTACTATCAGGTTTTGTACAATACAAAAAATTCCTCTTCCGATGCATCAACTTGGACATTTACAGATTCAACAGCATGTTCTGTTTCACCTTATAAGACAGGCACTTACTATTTCTGGGTAAAGTCATGCTCAACTGACAGCGAGACAAAAATGACGGATAGCGAGCCTAGTGCAGTAGCAAGTTTTTATCTCGAGCACAAAGACCTTGTTGCACCAACGGACCTTAAAGCACAATTATTTCCTTCAGGAATCTATCTTTCCTGGACTTCTACACAAGCTCCTTACTATCATATTTATTGCTCAACAACAAATAGGCCTCCTTCAGAAACCAGAGATTTTTGTCGCGGTATAAAAGATACAAATTACGTTTATCCAGACAAATATTTTACAGCTGGCACAACCTACTACTTCTGGGTAAAAAGTTCCGACCACTATTACCACACTAATTCCTCTAGTGGCTTTAGCAAAGTCGCAATTATTTACTACTAATTCACAAATTTCAAACTGCCCACCTCTTTGCAAAATGCGTTCAACAAGACTGCAAGTGGGGGGGGCTTTTTAATTATCCCAACAATAACTTGTTTACCACCAAGGAGAAATCTTTATGAATACGTCATCAGTTTTCAATCAAGAACGAGAATTTTATGTAAAACAAATTGTCAATGCAGTAGAAAAAATTGAACAAGGAGATAAACACCCCGTAGACTTGGCTTCAATTCCCAAGATTTTAAGGTGGAATACAAAAGAAGTGTATGCCCTTTTTGGCAAAGAAAAACTTGCTGATATTATAAACTTAATTCCAGAACTTGAAATTTATAATAGACCAGATGTAAAAAATGCTGTTTTTGTCCGTATAAAAAAAGATTCATCTATAAATGAAACAAATGAAATAAATAAAACAGAAAATGAAACAAATGAAACAGAAAATCTACAAGCTCGCATAGAAAAACTTTTGAAATATATCAATTCCGGGCTTAAAGAAAAAGAAGAAGCCGTTCGTTTAGCACTTTTGGCAAGCATTGCCGGAGAAAGCATTTTCTTTTTAGGACCTCCAGGAACTGCAAAAAGCATGGTCAGCCGTCGCTTAAAAAACGCTTTTACTGGAAAAGACGGCAAAGAGCTTACCTATTTTGAATATCTTATGAATCAGTTTTCAACGCCGGATGAAGTTTTTGGTCCAGTGTCATTAAAATCACTAGAAAACGATGAATACAAAAGAATTACAGACAATTTTCTTCCAGCCGCAGATGTCGCATTTTTGGATGAAATCTGGAAAGCAAGCCCTGCAATTCAAAACACACTTTTAACTGTCATCAACGAAAAGAAATTTCACAATGGAAAAAAAGTTATGGATGTTCCACTAAAGGCGCTTATTTCTGCAAGTAATGAACTGCCTGCCGAAAATCAGGGACTTGAAGCCTTGTGGGACAGATTTCTTCTCCGCCTTATTGTAAATCCAATTACAAATGAAGAATCTTTTTTGGATTTAATCTGTGAAAAAAACGTAAAGGCAGAATTAACTCCAACAGACGATATGGCAAAAAATCTTATTTCTGTTGATGAACTTTCTGAATGGAAAGACAAAATAGAAAAAATTGAAGTCCCAGAAGATGTCTGCTCTGTAATTACAGCAATCAGACAAGAGATGGCTGTACGCAATACTAATAAAAAACGTGATGAAAAAGAAAAATTTTATGTTTCAGACCGTCGCTGGAAGAAAATTGTAAACCTTTTAAAAACCTCAGCATTTTTAAATAACCGCAGCGAAGTTGATTTAATGGACTGCCAGTTGATTGAATACTGCATCTGGAATACCCAAAATCAGATTGAAGAAGCAAAAGAAATTGTAAAAATGTGTATAGAAGAAAACGGTCTGGAAGTTGACACGGCAATCGATGACGTAAATGAACAGATAAAGGAATTTGACAAAAGTGTTACTGAACTTTTTTATGTTAATGCTCCTGATGTGCCGAGTCAAAAGAAAATGCAGAATGGAAAAATAGCTTATGAATTGAAGGAGATGAATACAATTCGAACTTATGCCACCATTGGTGTAAAATATATAACAAGCGAAAGTTATTATGATTCAAATGGACGAATAATAATTGATGATTATGGATATAAGTGTAAAAATGTAAAACTTAGTAACAATAAAATTTCCTGGACTGATTCTTATAGCGGTGATGATTATACCAGAGAGCTTGCAATGGTAAAAAGCAATAAGTTGATAAAAGCCCCTAACGTTTTTAACACAAAAGACTTATTGCAGTTACGTCAATCAAATGCAGATGAAGAATATTACAAAATTTCATCTTTCATTGATAAAGAAATAAAAAATATTGATTCTTACAAAGCCGAAAAATCTCTTCCATACGAAAGCAATCTTTTTGCAGACCAGAAAATGTGCGATGTAATTTTAACTGCAGTTGAAAAATCCCGCACTGAATTAGAAAAGGCAAAATCAGAACTTGATAAGGTTCGCGCTTATTATGTCTAATTTGGAAAACAAGCAAAAGAAATTTATTTACAATGCTCTAAAACCTGTAAATAAACTTTTAGAAAAATATAAAATACCACCTCATCCTCAAAAACTTTCCGAAGAATGCACAAGTTGGATAAATTCTCAAATCAACTGCCTCTGGGAAAATCTAAAGAAAAGTCAGATAAAAGGTTTTAAATCTTTACGAAAAATCAGGAACGAAATTTCCCACAAGGACGAAGACTTTACTCCGGAAGAACTTACAAAAATGTGGGGGAAAGTTTTTCCACTTCTTCCACAAATAAAAAATCAACTTGAAGAAGTGCTTGAGCAAGATTATAAAAATTCAAAAAAATCTAAAAATCCTTTCAAGCGGAAATTCAAAAAATTTGCCTCTTCAAATTTTGGCGATGAAACTGAAAGGCAGCAGCTTCTTGAAGCAATTGAAGACCAGTGTAATTCAAATTTTTCTCCAGACGAAAGGATTGAATTTCCAGAAAATAAATTTGCCCAAAACATAAAAGAAATTTTAGACCAAACCTTTGCAAATGAAGAAAACCGAAGTTATGTTCAAAATCACCCAGGGCTTTCAAAAAACATACAAAATGATTTACTGGAATTTATAAAAACTGCAGATAAAAAAATCAATTCAGAAAATCCTTTTGAAAAAGAAAGTGCATACATTTCAAAACTTGAAGGACTTCCTGCAGAAGAAGTTTTAAACAAATTTGATGAAATTCAGCAAAACTTAAAAGCTCAGATTGATTTTGATTTTTATAAAAAACAAATTGAATCAATTCCTCAAGTTACAGAAAAAACTAAAAAATCAGAAATCGAAAAAATAAAAACAAAAAAAGCCGGCATTGCAAAATCCCTTCTTGATTCCTTAAAAACTGACCTTTTTGAACGAAAATCTAAATGGGAATTAGATTTAATCGACAAACTCAGAAAAGAATTTTTAGAAGAACTTCTTGAAAAATTAGAAAACTTTAAGAAGCTGGAAAAACTTCTTTCAGGTATTTTTGACGAAACAGGCTTTTTGTGGGATTTATCAAAAGGTACATTTAAAGAAAGCGGATTTGAAATCTTAAAGCAATACGCAGACTTACTTGAAAAAGATAAATCTTTGTACGAACTGGCAGAAATTTTAGGTAAGCACAATCG
>CAVCWN010000071.1:0-10524 GCA_963605975.1 Desulfovibrionaceae bacterium
TTTCTGCGACTTCATAACATTTTCTTGACTGAATGCCCTCGCTTTCCCAGTCCAAATAATTTATCTGCAGTTGAACAAAATCCATTTCCGGATGTTCGGTCAAAACTTTGTCCAACAAGTCTGCCTTGTCATGAAAAGAAAATCCTGCGTAGCGGACTTTGCCTTCTTTTTTCTTCTGGGCTAGCCAGTTAAAGCAGTCAAGTTCGGTGTAAATCTTGTAGTGATCAACGCCAATGTCGTGCAAAAGATAGTAATCAAAGAAATCTACGCCAGTTTTTTCCAGCTGACTGTTAAAAACCGTGTCGCGTTCTTCCTTAGTTTTAAAAAACATTGAATGAAGTTTTGTTGCCAGAGTATATTTGTCGCGCGGGTAACGGCTGGTCAAAAATTCTTTAACGGCATTTTCACTTTTTCCGCCACAATACATAAGCGCTGTGTCAAAATAAGTAAAACCCTGATCAATAAACGAATCCACCATTTTTTTGCAAAGTTCAATATCAACCGAACCTGCGTCAGAAGGATTTGTAAGCGGAAGGCGCATTAAACCAAATCCAAGTTTTTTTCCTTCAAACATAATTTCTCCTTATAAAACTCCGCGTTATCGGCAGCACAGGGGGTGCTGAATATGCAGTTTTACAAACAAGGTTTGGAAAATTGCAGTGATAAAAATTACAGGGATGTAATTTTTATCACACCTCCTTTCAGAAGGATTTTTAAAATCCCAAAAAATCAACCACAAGATTTTTGATTGCATCACAACTTTTTTTGATTATATCACAAACTTTTTTTTTGAATAGTGTCATAAAAAATAGAAAAAAATCTTTGTTTTTTATTACCCCCCCCCCGGGTATTTGACACATTTAAATTTATGCGCTAAACTTTCGGTCAAAGTCGAAAAGAAAAATCTTTAAGACTAAAAAATTAAACTAAGGAGAAATTCGTTATGAATTCAAAAAACTTAAGCAAGCTTTCATTAGCTTTAACATGCGCACTCGCATTACCACTTTTAGGTTGCTTTTCAGCAAAAGAAGAAGCTCAGGGCAACACACCTGACATGTCCAGAGAAACATTCGCTATTACATGCCAGCTTGAAGAACCAGAAGTTGCTTTAAAAGAAGTAACAGTTGATGTTTCAAAAATACTTGATGTTTGCAATGAAATACAGGCAATTGCTGACTACAACTCACAAGAAGGCATTACAGAAAAGAAAGAACAAATTAGCGAACTCGAAGCCTTAACAAAACTCGATCCAGAAATTGCTTCATACATTACTTCAATTGAAGAAATAGGCCGCCCAGCCATCTTGATTAATTTTACAGGGGCCCTTAACAATAACGTAGATGTTTTAGAATTTCTTGGTAGCATCTGTTCCTATGTAAAGGGATACTTCTTCTATGACTTTTCAAAAACAGAAGCTTTCACAGTAATTCCAGATGACACTTTCTATGACTGCGATTATCTTTATGGCGTAAAACTTCCTTCAACAATTCAGTATGTAGGAAGAGACGTTTGCTCTGACAACTACTTTGCAGAACTCACAATTCCAAAAGATGTTTTCTACCTTGGAAACGGTGCATTCTCTTCAATCCGCAACTTAAAGATTGATCCAGCAAATAAATTCTACAAAATCAAGAACGGTTACTGGACAGCAAGATAATTTTGTAAAGAAAAATTCTTAAGGGAGCTTCTAAAAATTGCAATTTTTAGAGATACCCTTAAGTCTACAGTCAGCATTTCTTTTGGAATGCTGACTTTTTTTATCACCCCATAAAAAAATCTGCCAATCATTTAAAAAGTAAAAGAAAGGCTTTATTAAAAAAAACTTGGAATTATTAAAAAAATTTTATATATTTTATTTACAAGGAAACGCATGTTTCCACATTTTTTTCACCTGGAGTTTTTTTATGCCAGACGGGTCCATACCCTTATTAATTTCTCTCTTTGTCTTAATCGGATTTTCTGCTTTCTTTTCTGCAACAGAAACAGCCTTCACTTGTTCCAGCAGGATAAAATTAAAATCACTTGCTGCAAACGGAAACAAGCGTGCCTCAAAAGTCTTAAACTTAACCGAAAACAACTACGACAAACTTTTAAGCACAATCTTAATCGGCAACAACATTGTAAACCTTTCGGCTTCTACAATTGCCGCTCTTCTTTTCGCAAAAATTCTTGCCGACTCAGCACTGAATTCTTCCGTCATTTCTACAGCAGTAATTACCGTGGCAGTTTTGATTTTTGGTGAAATCACACCAAAATATATTGGAAAGGCCTGCGCTGAAAAATTCGCAATGCTTGTTTACCCCTGCATTTACACTTTGATTGTTATTTTCTATCCACTCAACATAATTTTTTCTTTATGGAAAAAACTGATTACAAAAATTTTCCGTTTTAAATCAGACAGTCCTGTTACGGAAGAAGAAATTATCACTATGGTAGAAGAAGCAGAAGAAGACGGCACTATAAAAGAAAGTGAAACGAATTTAATCCGCTCTGTTATGGATTTTGATGATCTTGATGCAGAAAATATTATTGTGCCACGTGTAAATATTTGTGCCGTAGAAAAATCCAGTGACCGCAAAGAAGTGAAGCGCACTTTTGACGAAAGCGGATTTTCACGTCTGCCAGTTTACGACAAGGAAATTGACAGCATTGTGGGTATTCTCCACGAAAAAGATTTTTATAAATTTTATACCAGTGATTCTTCTGCTGATTTTTCACTCGAAAAAATCATGCAAAAACCTTTTTTCTCTTCAGCACAAATTAAAATTTCCAAACTGCTAAGTCAGATGCAAAAAGAGCGCGTCCACATGGCCATTATCTTAGACGAATACGGCGGAACCCTGGGACTGGTTACCATGGAAGACATCCTGGAAGAATTGGTTGGTGAAATTTACGACGAGCATGACAGCGAAAGCGAAAGCATAAAAGCTCTGCCAGACGGAAGTTATTTAATCAACGGGGAAACACCAATGTACAAGGTGGAAAAATTTTTCGATCTTGAAGAAGACCAGTCCGACTCCAACACATTAAGCGGCTGGATAATCGAAACGCTTGGTGACTTTCCTCAAGAAGGAAAAACTCTTGAACTGCAGGGAAAAATTTTGCTTCAAATACAAAAGCTGGAACAAAACACAATCCGCACTGTAAAAGTAAGCAAAATCCCTGAAGAATAATTTTAGACCAGCCCTTAAGCCTTTTTTGTTTCGTCCAAGGCATCCAAAGGCGGGACGGGCTGGGTCATTATTGTGTAGCGTATGCGGCATTCCAAAGCGGCAATGGCAATTACTGCTGCACAAAAATATTTCATGAAGGTGTAATAGCCGGCAAAATACGAATATATTCCGTGGAAAACTACTGCGAAAAGGAAAGGCGCTATATAAAACTTTTTGTTAAAGATGCTCCAGACAAAATAGCTGCACAAAATAGTACAGCATACGTGAATGCCCCAGATGGAAGCCAGGCGCAACAGTTGAGATTCTGTTCCAGTTATGAGGTAAATAAAGACTTCAAAGCAGCCCAAAGACATACCCGTCAAAAGTCCGCGTATAAAAGCGCCAAATGGAGATTTAACAGGCACTGGCGTAAGAGTCAGCAAAATTGTTTTCACCAGCTCTTCAATCAATCCGTTTAAGACAAGGGCGCTAAGAAGAATGCCCCCGGTTGTTTCTGCGGATATGATTGGAAATTTATCAAAAAGATTTTGAAAAAATGCGATTGGTGCCAGACAAATAAAACCTGAAGCCATGCACAAAAGTCCCTTCCACCAGTTAAATCCTTTCACTAAAAGAAAGACCACCAGGTAAAGAGCAATCATCGGAATAAAACAAATTAATGTGCACACAAGCAAATTATCAGTTAACATTTTCCCCTCCAGAATCTTCTAAAGTCATAAATCATTTTGGATCTTCGAATTTACAGGCGGATTTTACTTCTGCCTGAACTGTTCAATGGAAAGTGCTACATACTTTCTGTATTCTTCAACATCAATGCTTCCGTAAAATGCCAGGCGGAAAATGCTGTCTTCCATGAAAGAATACAAAAGATTGTTCAGTTCTTTGACTGAAACTTTTTTGATTTCGCCTTTTTTCTGTCCGTTAATAATTACTGTGCTCAAAAAGTGGCGTATCCTGATTGTGCGGCGGTTAACACGTTTTTCACTGTCACCGTAATTTCTTTGAATGCGCATTAAATATGGCAAAAGCATTTTAAAAAAATTTATATTTTTAATGGATTCATCAAGAACATAATCCATTATATGTTCCAACGCATCGATTGCATTTAAACTGCTATCATTTACAATTTTTTCGATTTGATCGTTAATTTTTGCAACCATCTGTTTGATGCTAAAAACAAAAATTTCACGCTTATTCCTGAAATAAATGTAGAGCGTCGTCCTTGTGATGTCACAGCGATCTGCTATTTTTTGAAAAGTAACATCTTCATATCCTTGTTCCCCAAACAACTTGAGGGCTCTTTCAAGAATTTCACTTCTTCTTTTTTCGTGTTCAACTACAATTGACATTAGTTCTCCTTGTACAAGGCCGCCTTAGTGGCTGCGCTGTCCTTTAAAAATATAAAATGATGTATCAAGATTGCCTGCTTTTAAAGACTTAATCTTATCCGCTTTTATGCCAAGGCTTTTTTCAAAAAACTTTTGATTTGTAATAAAGCCCATATCCCAGCCAGAAAAATCTCTAAACAAAGAAGCCATATCTTTGTAAAGCTGCCTGGCCTCTTCTTCATCCCCCAGACGTTCCCCGTAAGGTGGATTTGCCAAAAGCAAACCAGACTCGTAAGGGGCACGCAAATCCTTAAAATCACTTACGACAAAATCTGGTCTTGTAATTTTTGCATCACTGCCTATCAGCTGCAAGGCCCTGCCAGCCGCAACACATGAATGTTCGGCGTTAAGACGGGCGCGTTCAATCGCAGCGGGGTCTATGTCAGAACCAGTTATCCTACATTCAACATCAGTGCGAATTTTTTCAGCTTCCTGCTTCTTGATTTCAAGGGCCTTTTCCGAATTGTAAATTGTCAAATGCTCGTAAGCAAAATGGCGGCCCAAACCAGGAGCAATGTTGTGGGCATAAAGATTTGCTTCAATTGCAATGGTGCCACTACCGCAGAAAGGATCATGCAAAGGAGTTTTTCTTCGCCACATCATTTCCTGCAAAAGAAGGGCAGCGCTTGTTTCTCTTAACGGTGCAAGGCCGCCATCACTCCTGTAACCACGCTTGTGCAATGCCTGACCTGAAGTATCCAGTAAAATCATCACTTGATTTTCTTCAATGTAAACCCTCACATCACTTTGTTCACCACTTTCCGGCAAAGTTGCAATATGCCAGACATCGCCTAATTTTTTATAAATGGCCTTTTGAATCATAGACTGAATGCTGTGTTCGCTGTTCAGTTTACTTTTATAAGTGCGCACTTTATCAACAACCACGCGAATATCTTTTTTAAAAAAATCCTGCCAGTCAATATTGTAACAGCCGTCAAAAAGTTCGTCAAAATTTTCAGCCTTATATTTTGCCATTTGCAAATACAGACGGTCACTAGTGCGAAGACAATAGTTTGCCCTGTAAATTGTAGAGTCATCTCCAAGAAAAGAAACACGGCCGTGAGAATTTCCGGCCAAGGTGTAACCCAAAGCTTTTAGTTCATTACCCAAAATTTTTTCGGCACCAAGGGCACAAAGTGCTACAAAAGTATTCATACTGACAATTTAACTGTTATTGTGCAATTGTGCAATTATTATTTGAAAGGATTTTGCAATTTTTTTTCAATTCATCCCAAAATTCACTGGGCAATTCCCCGCATATCTTCTATTGAAGAATATCCATGACTTACCATAAAGGATTTAATTCCATCTATGATTTCAAGCATGGCATTTGGATTTGAAAATGTTGCAGATCCCACTTGAATTGCACTAGCTCCAGCCATAATAAATTCAACAGCATCTTGCCAGCAGGAAATTCCACCCATTCCCACAACAGGCACCCTTTCATTTTCAGGCAATTTATTTATTACTTCAACAAGATCATAAACATGGCGAAGGGCTATTGGCTTTATGGCAGGTCCACACAAACCGGCGCGAACGTTTTCAAAAAGCGGTCTACCTTTTTCAATATCGATTGCAACAGCCTGAATTGTATTTATCAAACTGAGGGCGTCGGCACCAGCTTTTATACATGCTAAAGCAACATCACAAAGGCTAGGCGCATTAGGACTCAATTTTACCATAAGAGGCTTTGTAGTAACTTTTCTAACGGCAGAAACACATTCAAAAGCTGACTCTGCCTTTATGCCCCATGCCATTCCACCAGCTTTTACATTCGGGCAGCTGATGTTCAGTTCAATCATGGGAACGTCACTTGCATCCAAAAGCCTTGCTCCCTCCACATAAGATTCCAAATCACTTCCCGCAAGATTTGCAATAGGAACACATTTAAGCTTCATCATTTGAGGAAGTTCATCTTTTATAAAGGCAGCCACACCAGGATTTTGTAAACCAATTGAGTTGATGTTACCTGATGGAGTTTCACAAACTCTTACCCCATCATTTCCTTCTTTTGGATTTAAGGTCAACCCTTTCCCGCAAATGCCCCCCAGTTTGTTTACATCAAAAATTGAAAGGTAATTTTGACCAAAGCCGAATGTTCCAGATGCAGCAATCACAGGATTTTTAAAATGGATTCCAGCAATGTCTACACCAAGATTTACTTCATCTGACGAAGAAAGGGCTTTTCTTCTAGCTCCACCTTTTTCAAATTCCAAAATGTCCGCATCAAAAACCGGGCCGTCCTTACAAACGCGTTTTTTTCCTAAAGAAGTTTCTATTGTACAGCCCAGGCAGGCACCCAGACCGCAAAGCATTCTGTTTTCCATGGAAATGTAGCATTTAAGGCCAGCTTCTTTACAAAGCTCTTTCACATAAGAAAGCATGGCATTGGGACCGCAGGCATAAACTGCCCGGTACTTATTTTTTTTGATTGATTCCATGTTGAATGCTTGTGGCAACATTCCCTTTATTCCAACAGAACCGTCATCTGTAGTAACAAAAAGATTTTTTGCATGCAGATTTTCCAAACCGTAAGAGCCGCTTTTAAAACTGGCATAAAAATCGTAAGTACCATCCGCAAGACTGGAAGCAAAATTCGCAACTGGAGCCACGCCAATTCCACCGCCAACAATTGCTACTTTTGCAAAACCATCGTCTTTTTCCTCTAAGGCCTTTTCTAAATCCCCGCTAAGATAAAATCCATTTCCTAAAGGTCCAATAATTTCAACTTCATCCCCTGCCATCAAATGACACAATTCCTGAGTGCCACGTCCCTTTTCCAAAATTAAAAATTCTATGTTAAGGGATTTAAGGCCTGTTTCCTTGTCATGCACAAGGCTGGAACGGTAAACCGAAATCGGTCTGTCCAATTGAACAGAGGAAAAAGTTTTTCTAATCATATAGAACTGACCTGGCCCAGCTTCCCGCTGGCTGTCCCTATCAAGCACAAGATTTACCTGAAGATGAAAAACATTGTCCTGCCCTTCAACTTTTTTGCAGGACAAAACCATGCTCTTTTTAAAATACAGCCTGCCATTTCCAAATTCATCAATATCAGCAATATCCATTTTTTTTAACCTTTTAGAATCCCCTGATTTTTTTATGGGGATTTAATTTTCACTCAAAGTCCTAGAAAAAAATCAAAGACTTGCGAAGGCCTGCAAAAGTTCAGTCTTTGACGAAAGAGAAGCTTTTACTGAAGAAGCAACAATGTCATTCAATGTCAAAGATTGATCTTTTTCCTTTTCCAGACATTCTGCATCTTTTTTCCATGCACATAAAATTCCACGGCTGGAATTTACGCTGCCGCCTGCCTTGTCCAGTAAAGTTGCACAAATTCTTGCAGCCCCGCCCTGGGCCCCATAACCTGGAATTAAAAAGAAAATATCTTTATAACGGTCACGCAAAATGCGGGCATCACTTTCTTCGGTACAGCCAACCACAGCACCAACAGGAGAAGTTTCACAGTCAGTAAAAACAGAAGAAAATTCTTCTGCCAGACGAGAGAGTTCATTTCCAACTGCGTCCAAAACCCTGCCGCCAGAAAGCAATTCTTTTTGTTCTATATCAACCATGCCAGGATTACTTGTTCTTAGCAAAACAAAAATTCCCTTTCCCTTGTCAGTGCAATATTTTGTAAAAGGTTCAATGGTGTCAAAACCCATGTAAGGATTTATTGTTATGATGTCAGATTCAAAGTCGCCGGAAAAATGTGCGCTTGCATAGGCCGCTGCAGTTGCCGCAATGTCACCGCGCTTAACATCAGAAATGCAAACCAGGCCACTCTTTTTGCAAAGACTTAATGTCTCTGCATAAGTTTTCATTCCTTCAAGGCCCATGGCTTCGTAGTAGGCAATTTGTACTTTAAAAGACGATGCCGATTTTTCATCTGCAATTCTTTCGATCAGTGAAGCATTAAAATCCAAAACAGCTTTTGCTGGAGAAGAATATTTTTTTAAAATTGATTCCGGTAAGTATGAAGGAGAAGTGTCCAGCCCAACACAAAGAGGTCCGTTTTTCTGGGCCAGTTCTTTTAAAATCTGCATGTTATGTTTCATAAGTGAATTATATATTTTATTCTTCTTCCCGCCAACCCAAAAGCTTTTAAAAAAATAAAACTTGATTTTTGTTTTTTTTAAATAGAGAATAAAATAACATTTCGAAAGGAATGTCGCCACTAAAGTTGAACAACAGTGCTCAAGACTTTCACATGGAGAATTTTATGAAAAGAAATTTTAAAATCATTTTTTCCATTTTGTTTTTGCTGACTTTTTTTTCCTGCAATCCTGACGCAACAGCAAAAGAAGAAAATGAATACAATGCTTCTGCCACTAAAAATGGAATTACATTAAAAGTACAATCTAAAAAAGACGGACTTCACATTAGTAAAAAAAATCCAACAAAACTTTTTCGCGTTACTGTCCACGTAATTGGAAGTGACGGACAAAATTTTTCTATTGAATCTGCAGATTATTCAGACAGTTTTTTCTACCCTTTCGTAAAAGAGGATGAAGAATATACAGTTTTTTTAAGCATGATGGACGCTTCCTGGCAAAACTACACCGAATCTGCAAGGGTAAAAGTTAAGGCAAAGGGAGGATTGGGAAATTTAAAAGTTTCTTTTTCTTCTTCGGAATACGACCAGGACAATTGCCAGATACTTTTAAAAGATTTTCATTTTGAATACCCTCAAAATCTTGCATTAGGGCCAGGCACTTTTTCCGGAAACCTTTATTATGACATTACAAACGGCATAAACTGGAGTGCATGTTTTTGGGCATCATACCAGACAAAAGAAAATGGCAATGACAAAATTGTTGTTTTAAAAAATAATTTAAATAATTTTGCAGGCAAAGATTTTTTAATGCAGCTGAACATGTCTCTTACTTATGACGGCACCACTTTTGTTTTCCCAATTTTGACAGAAGCAAACCGTTTTAAAGACAACCATTCAAAAGTTAGAATTACAAGCGACAAGGGAATTTTACAACCAATATTTAATCCTGCTGTAAAAAATTACACTCTTGCCGGCACAGAAGAAAATGCAACTCTTTCCTTTTATAAAAATGCTGATTCAGAAAGTCCTGACCAGACAAAAGTTTTAGAAGCCACAGAAGGTCAGTCAGTTGATTTTTCTGATGACAATGGATTTAAATACACAATCACTTTTTCAAAATCCGAAAAAGTAACTTTCAACAACAGCGACTACCTTTTAACATTCTATGATGATTTTTCAGAGAGCGAACTGGACCTTACAAAATGGAAAAGGTGTAACCAGGAAGAAAGGCAGGCCAGCCAGGCAAACCACGGCTGGTGGTCAGACGAATGTTCTTATATAGAAAATGGCAGTCTCATAATTGAAGGTAAAGAAAAAAATGGCATGCTGCTTTCCGGCGGAATTGAAAGTGACGGTCTTTTTGAACAGACATACGGTCTTTACGAAATTAAATTTAAAGTTGAAAAAACAACAGGCCTTTGGTATGCCTTCTGGCTGATGGGTGACAACGATGAAGCCCATGTGGGAAACGGCGCTGTTGATGCTGCAGAAATTGACATCTTTGAAATTGTAGCAAACGAACCTTATGGCAACGGACCAAACCTTTTAAAAACATCTGTTCACTGGGATGCATATTCAAGCAACCAAAAGTCAGCAGGTTCCCCAAACTATAATTTTGAAGATTCATTCTATGACGAATGGCACATTGCAAAATTTATCTGGGGCAAAGAAAATTATGAGCTTTACATTGATGACGCACAGATTTTTAAATTAAATGGCGAAGATTTTGGCGGAATATGTCAGGCTAAAAATTACATAATTATTTCTTCGGAATTTGGTGCCTGGGGAGGCCCAAAAGACACTTCAGTTTTGCCGTCAAAAATGTATGTAGATTACATTAAGGTTTATGCCTTAAAAGAATAACTTCTTAAAAAAACGGGGGGGGGCGTTGCGGGGGCACTCCCCC
>CAVCWN010000072.1:0-21868 GCA_963605975.1 Desulfovibrionaceae bacterium
TTACAGAAGTGGCTTTTTCTTTTGAAGAAGGGGTCTTCTTTGTAGAAGTGTCTTTTTCTTTTGGAGAAGGGGCCTTCTTTGTAGAAGCAGCTTTTTCTTTTGAAGAAGGAGTCTTCTTTGTAGAAGTGGCTGTCTTTTTAGCAGGGGCTTTTTTTGTTGACGAAGCCCCTGCTTTAGAAAGAGCATCTTTTTTTACAGAAGAAGTTTTCTTTTTAGAAAGGTCTTTTTCCTTTACAGGCTGTTTTTCTGCCTTTAAAAGATTTGCTTCATCAAGTTCTGTCTTATCATTTTCCAAAAGATTTTCTTCCTTTAGTTTTTCATGTTCTTCCATAAAGATTTTGTGGACATGGAAGTCTATTGTAATAAAGCGGTATATTCTTTTTTCAGGCCAAGGGAAGTTTTTAATAAAGAAATAAAGGGCGTAAATGGCCATGCAAATAAATATCAGATAAGCAAACCAGTCACCGCATTTTGAAAAAATTGTATTTTTCCTTTCGTAAATTGGTATGTCTGTGCACATTGCAGCGTCTTCAAAAACCTTCATGTCTTTTACAATGCGACCCTTTGGATCAACAACAACTGAATAACCGGAATTACATGTTCTTACAAGAGTTGTTCTATATTCAATGGCCCGGTAACTAGCAATTATAAAGTGCTGGTATTCGGCAACATCGGTTTTTGACCATGAATCATTTGTGATGTTTATGAAGACTTCGCTGCCCATCTTCCACAATGGCCGGCATACATCATTGAAGGAATCTTCAAAGCATATTGGCGTCGTAAAAGAAAGGTAGGAGTCCGGATTTACGGCTTTATTTTCTGAAAAATATCTGATGTCATCACTTGAAGCACGGCCGTTTTTAGAAAGAGTGATTGTTTTATATAAATCATTTCTGTATTCAAGTGGAGTTGAAAAATCCTGCATCTTCTTTATTGGAATCTGGTAGAGCACAAATTGATTTCCACTCCTGTAAAAACTGAAAGGAATAAGTTTTTTTAACAAGGCAGAAATTGTAGGATTATTTTGATATGGTAAACCTTCTGCGAAAGGTACAAGGTGGATCTTAGAGTAGAAGGCTGAAAATTTTCCGCTGGAATCAAAAAGAAGGGCTGTATTTGTGTAGTGCCTTTTTAAATTGTTGACACTTGTTCTGCCTCCGATTATGAAAGGTGTGTTTGTAGAAGCTATAAAATCTGAAAGGCTTTCTTCTTCTGGATGAGTTGAATAGTAAGATGCTGAATTTGGGAAGGATCTTCCAAGAACTCCTTCGCTCCATATGATTAAATCTACATTTTCATCTTCACCTAGTTTATCAAGTTCTGCCCGGGTTAAATCCATTGATTTTTTTATGGCTTCACTTTCTTCGGCTTCCCAGGGGTCAATGTTTTGCTGAACCATAATTGCCTTTATTGATTTTGTTTCTTGCTGTGGCATGATATAGGCTAAAATTCCATAGACAAAAACAAGGGCGAAAATGGTGAATGTAAAATATGCAAGTTGCCTGTAGTTTGAAATAAGGGCTTTTGCATTTTGAAAATGGATGTTTTTATGAATGAGTAAAAATCCTTCTCCAACCAAAGAAGAAAAAAGTGCAAAGATAAATGTTATTCCCCAGACACCTGTTACTGAAGCAAGCTGGGCAATAATGCGCCACCTGTAGGCTGCAGAAAAAAGTGTTCCCCAGGGATAGCCTAAAAATCCATTTGATTTATTCCATTCAAAAAAGAGCCAGACGGCAGAAAACCACAAGGTTCTTTTAAAACCTGCAAATGGTGCTTTTCCGCTTCCTTCTTTAAGTTGATTTTCCAGATTACTTTTTGTGTTTAATGTTGAAGGGTAAAGAAAAGCTAGTATCCCGCAGAGAAATCCTTCCATTGCAGTTCCCAAAGCTGATGCCCCTAAGGTAAGAGGACCATATCCCCTGAAATTTGCCAGCCAGTAACTTGAAAGCAAGTGTACTGTAAGAATTTGAAGCATAAAAAGAAGTCCTGCTTTTTTGTAGGACTTGCATGTATAAAGGGCGAAATAAAGTGGTGCCAGTGAAAATAATGCTAAAAATGGAAAGCCAAATTTGAAAAAAATGTTCGAAATGGCCAGAGATTCCGTAAGACCAGAAAAAAGAGCACAAAAAACTTGTAAAATGGAAATATTCATTATATTATTTTATTAACTTACATAGAAAAATACAACTTTTTATGTAAAAAAAATAATTACAAAAATCGGGAAGTGGAAATGGAAGCTGTAATTCAGTCTCACAAAAAGGAATATGGCGTAAAACCTGATGTAATTGCCCAGGCTCCATGCAGATTTCATCTGATGGGGGAGCATACATGGTTTTTTAAAGACAAAACTCTTTCTATGGCTGTAGATTTGCCTGTCTATCTTGCAGTGTCAAAGAGGGCGGATAACAACCTTAAGTTTAAATACGTCCAGCTGGATGAAGAAAAGCATACCACGCTGATGACAAACAAATTTAAGAAGGAAGATAAATGGGCTAACGCGATTAAATCAATTATTGCGGGCTACCATTTTAACGGTTTTGAGTGTCCTTCTGGTATGGATTTTACCGTTTATTCTGAAGTTTTGCCTTCTGCAGGCTTTGGGGTAACAACTGCAATAAAAGTTGCAGCATGCTGGGCCATTAAAGAACTTTTTTCTTTCAGGTGTTCAGAGGCTGTCCTTCTTAAAGTTCTAGAAGCCGGTAACCGTCGCTTTTTGCAAATTGAAAATCATAAAGAAGATAATTTTACATGTATCTATTCAAAGGCAAATTCTCTTGTTTTGACAGATCACAGTAATTCTAATTTTGATATTTTGCCCTTTCCTTTTAAGGATAAAGTGATTGTTTTAACTGATGCACAAGTGCCTCGCGTTACTTTGTGGAATGAAGAAAGTCTTTTACAGCCTGAAAATGTTCTTTTACTGGGTGAATTAAAACTGAGAAATGCGAATGTTTATGGCGGCTGGAAATATGAAGAAGCAAGTCAGGAAGTAAATGAAGTGCTTTCTGTTGCCTCTGAAGAAACAAAAAGGCGCCTTCTTTGTGTTATGAATGAACATAAGTGCCTTCTTGATGCTGTAAATGCCTTGAATAAAAAGGATTTTTTTGCATTTTCACGTGCTGTAAACCGCAGTTATGCAAATATGCGTGATCTTTACGAATTGAGCTGCCCCGAAATCGACTGGATTTTAAAAAGGGTACAGACACTGGATGAAAATCCGGATGATGTAAGAAATCCTGTTAACTGTGGAAGAATTACTGGAAAGGGCTTTGGTCGCTGCACATATTCTTTTTTGCGCCAGTGCGATGTAGAAAAATACGAGGAAAAACTTGAAGAATATTCAAGAATCTTTGGTTTTAGTGCAAAGACTTATATTGTAAAGCCTGCCCGCGGAGTTCAACTCTTGCAGTTTTAATATGTCAAAAATTCTTCAGTGACTTTTCAAGATACTTCTGCTTTTTGACCTTTTTACGGTGTCCTCTAAAAAATCAATTTTGAAGATGCCCTTGTGTTATGGGCAGGAGTTCTGCTTTTTTTTAAGGGAGTCTCTAAAAATTGCAAGTTTTAGAGATACCTTTAACTTTTTGGGGGAACAAGAGTGAAAATCCTTTTGACGAATGATGACGGCTATTTTGCTGAAGGAATTCAGTCCTTATATAAAGTTTTATCTAAGGAACACCAGGTAAAAATTGCGGCTCCTATGTCTAATAAGTCAGGTTATTCTGCATCTTTTTCTTTTTTTAGGGGGCACGATTTTAAGCAGTTTGGGCAAGATATTTTTGCCCTGGAAGCTTCACCTGTTGACTGTGTTATGGCTTCAATAAAGGGAAAATGGCTTTCTTACAGCGATGGTTCCTTTATGCCGGATTTACTTATTTCGGGCATAAACCATGGCGCAAATCTTGGGACAGACATTATTTATTCGGGAACAGTCGGGGCAGCCAGACAGGGAGCCTTGTACGGTATTCCAAGTTTTGCCCTGAGTCTTGAAAAACTAGACTGGTCTTCCCCGGAGCCTTATTGCTTTGATGAATTTTCTGCTTTCATTCTAAAAAATTTAAAAACTTTTCTTGAAATCCTGCCTGGAAAAAAAATGGATTTTCCTGACTGCCAGGAGGGGCTTTTAAAAAATCCTTTGGAATATTTTTTAAATATAAATGCACCTTCTGTCAAAAAATATAAGGGACTGAAAGTTGCTTCTGTAAGCCACCGACTTTACGAAGATGAATATTTTCTTAAAGAAAATGAGGATGGAAGCAAAACTTCTTTTTGTAAAGCATGTTCTTCCATAAAAACTTATGGCGGGGAAGGCTGCGATTTTGAAATCGTAAAATCAGGTTATGTAGCTCTTTCACTTTTAAAAACTTCACCCGAAGCCGTGATGGATTTTGACTTTAATGCATTAAGTAATTTGTCATTTTAGAGGTGCCCTTTATTAGCTTTATTTTACGGGGCCTTATGGTTTTTAAATTTTTCTTTTTTGCTTTTCCTGCATTAAACTTGATAGAAATGCACTCTTTATTTTATAATTAGAGATGATTTTTCATAGAAAAAATGCATGGATAAAGAGCGTATAGAATTTCATCGTTAAAAAGCATTTAAAATGTTTTTTAGATGACCTTAAGTTTTGGGAGGACTTATGGCAGAAGGAAGAGTTCTTAAAGAAGGAATTGAACTTTACAATAAAAATAATTTTACCGGCGCTTTGACTTATTTTTTGTCTTTGCCTTCAGATGCTGACTGTGATTTAGTGGATTTGTCTTATTATATTGGTCTTTGCTATACAAAGCTTGGACGTTTTGATGATGCCCTTTTGTATCTGGAACAGGTGGTAACTTCTTCTGACAGCGAAAAAGACAAGGCCAGAATTTTGCAGTGCCGCTATCTTCTTGCTGTGATTTACTGTAAAAGTGGCCGCATGAAACTGGCTGATTTTGAATTAAAGAAACTTTTGGAAATAAATTATAAGCCTGCTTCTGTCTATTCTTCTCTGGCATATCTAGCATGGGAAAATAATGATGTTAAGGAATGTCTTGATTATTATGAAAAAGCCCTTGTAGAAGACAATCAAAATCTTACGGCATTAAATGGAATGGGATATGTTCTTGCTAACGAAGAAAAGGATTTAACACAAGCTTTAATGTACTGTAAAAAGGCTTTGTCTATGGCTCCGGAAAGTCCTGCCTGCCTTGATTCAGTGGGCTGGGTTTATTTTAAGATGGGACTTTATTCTGAATCTAAAAATTATCTGGAAAAGGCTTATAAACTTGATTCATCTAATTCTGTAATTCAGGAACATTTGAAAATTCTTCAGAGGGTAGAAAATTGAAATTAACTTCTTTAAAAAAAGTCATTTTTGCTTTCGTTTTTTTAACATCCTTTTTATTTTGCCCTTTAGCTCAAATTAATCTTGAAGACACTATGAGGGAAGAAGGTTCTCCTATCCGATCTGCAAATTCTGGTTTTGCCGAGGATGAATTCAGGCGGGGCGTGCAAAGTTATTACCGCGGTGCTTACAATGAAGCAATCCTTGAATTTGAAAAGGCTCTTTCCTATTTGCCTGATGAAAATATGATTCTTGAATGGCTGGGAAAGGCTTACTATAAAGCTGGTCTTGAGGGCAGCGCTTTGGGTGAGTGGAATTATGCTTTGGAAAACGGCTATGGCGGAATCCTTTTAGCAAACAAGATTGAAATTGTCAGTGAAAGGAGAATCACTCAATCTGAATATTCTTACAATTACAACTTTACGGAAGCGGGCTCCTTCCCATATACAAATGGAAAAAATTTAATTTATTCCCAGCCAATTTCTTCTTTGTCTAATGATGACGGTTCTGTCTGGATTGCGGCTTACGGTTCTAATGAAATTGTGCGTTTTGATGTAAACGGCATTGTTACAAAAAGATCCAGAGGACCTTTGAACGGTTTTGACAGGCCCAGTGATATTATTCGCCTTTCTTCAGGGGATTTACTTGTTTGTGAAAGTGCTGGTGACCGCCTGGCCCTTTGCGATCAAAACGGACTTTTTAAAAGGTACATTGGTTCACAGGGAATTTATGAAGGTCAGTTGATTGGCCCTCAGTACATGGCAGAAGATTCTTACGGCAACATTTATGTAACCGATTTTGGTAATTCGCGTGTTGTTGTTTTTGACCAGGATGGAAATGCACTTTTGTCTTTTGGAAGAAATGACGGGGTATTTAAAGGATTTTCTTCTCCGACTGGAATTGCCGTAAAGGATGACAGGGTTTTTGTTGCGGATAGCGTTTACGGTGCAATTTACGAATTTGATCGTTCTGGAAACTATATTGGAAATCTTACTACAGAAGATGCAATTGCCAGACCTGAAAGCATGAAGATCTGGGGGGAAAGCCTGGTTCTTACAGATAAAAATAAAATTATAACAGTTGACACAGAAAGTGGTTCAATTTTTGAAAATGCTACAAGTGGAAATGGCTTGACTGAATTGACAAGTGCTGTCCCTGACAAAAATGGAAATCTTATTGTTACAGATTTTAAGGCTAATGAAATTTACATTATGTCTAAAATGAGTGAAGTGGCAGGAGGTTTCTTTGTTCAAATTGACAGAGTCATTGCAGATAACTTTCCAAATGTCATTGTTGATGTGAGTGTAGAAAACAGAAGGCGGGAACAAATTGTTGGTTTAAATGCGGATAACTTTTTTGTGACTGAAAATAAACATTCTGTTGCGGAATTTGAATTTCTGGGTGCCGCAAACAATAATGATATTTGTGATATAACTTTTGTAATTGATAAATCCAGTCAAATGGAAAATTATATTGATGAAATCAATGAAGGTGTCCGCCAGATTTGCCAGGCCATGGGCAGTGAAGGAAAAGTTCAGATTGTTACAGCGTCTTCACTCCCTATAATTGAATATGAAGGCAGTCCTTCAAACCTTTACGATTTTGACATCAGGTCTACGAAAAATGTCTTTGAAGAAAATACCCGCATGGATCTTGCTCTCCGTCTTGCTGCAAATAAGTTGATTAACGGGGAATTAAAAAGAGGAATCATTTTAATTACAGATGGAAAAGTAAGCCAGAATTCTTTTGAAACTTATACCCTGTCTGATTTGACGGCATATCTCAACAATAATAGAATTTCTCTTTCGACCTTGATGGTTGAGCAGGCAGCGCCTTGCGATGAAGTAAAATATCTTACAGATTATACGACTGGTGAAACATATTATGTTTACAGAAAAGAAGGTTTGGCACCTCTTTTAAGTGATATAATTTCTATTCCACTGGGCCTTTATCAATTTTCATACACTTCGGCTTTGGCAAGAGACTATGGCAGAAAATATTTGCCTCTTGAAGTTGAAGTTTATCTTTTAAACCGTTCTGGTCGTGACGAAAGCGGATATTTTGCTCCTCTTGATTAAGTTTGATTTTGGGATTTTTTTTTAATTGATTTTTTAAATTGCTTTTTAAGAATCCTCATTTTCACTTGTTTTTAAAAGCCTTGCCTTTTTTAGCTTTATGGAAGGATTTTTTTGTTCCATCTTAAAAATTGCTTCTTCCAGGCGGGCTTTTTTTTCATTTTTTTCGTTAAAGAAATCTTTCTGAACTGGGATATTTTTTGCTTCCAGTTTTTCTGCGGTGACCCCTAAAAGTCTTATGCCATGGTCTGGACTGTATTTTTTGTAAAAAAGATTTTTTACTTTTTCAAAAAAATCATCCTCGTTTATTACGGGCAGTTCAAAAGTTTGCTGAACAGAAATTGTTGTAAAATCATCATAGCGAATTTTAAGGCCAATTGTTTTTGTCCTTAAATCTTCTTTTCTCATTCGGTACAAAACATTTCCCACTAATTTCAGCAGGGCAGATTCTATTATGTAAGGATTTGTTAAATCTTCTTCAAAAGTTTCTTCCGTGCTGATTGAATGATTTTTTGCTTCCTTTCCAAAAATCATTTCTTTGTTGCCTCGAAGGGCATTGTAAAGAAAGATTCCTGTGTTTTCGCCAAAGATTGAAATCAAAAGATTTTGTGAACATTGGTAAAGTTGCCGGGTACTTTTAAAACCTGCTTTTTTTATCCTGTCCAAAGTGGCTTTTCCTGCTCCCCAAATTTTTTCAAGTGGCAGGGAAAGCATAAAATCACATTCTTTGCCATCTGGAATAATTGTAAGACCTTTTGGTTTTTTGTAACCTGAAGCAATTTTTGCAATATACATGCTGCTTGAAATTCCTATGCTGACAGTAAGATGAGTCTTTTCGTAAACCTCATTTATAATTTTTTTAGCACATTCTTCCGGACTGCCAAAAAGTCTTTGGGTTCCGCTTATGTCAATAAAAGCTTCATCAATTGACATTTGAATTACATCAGGAGAATAGTTTTTAAAAATCTGCATAATTTCATGAGACACTTCCTGATAATGGGGGTAGTTTCCCCGGATAAAAATTCCATTCGGGCAAAGGCGCACTGCTTGCACCAGAGGCATCGCTGAATGAACACCATATTTTCTGGCTTCGTATGATGCGGTAGAAACAACGGCTCTTTTGTCACCTGGCAGGCCTCCAATAATCAGAGGCTTGCCTTTGTATTGAGGATTGTCCCGTTCTTCAACAGAAGCAAAAAATGCGTCGAGGTCAACATGAATGTAAGTCTTACTCATTTTCTTTCTCTACAAAAATTGACCGGCTTTCGTGGTAAATTATTTTGTCATTATTTTTTTCTTTGTAGTAAGATTCAAAATTGATTTTTGCCTCGTATTTGTTGTCACTTCTGTAAATGATTTCAATTTCACCTTCAGGATTGTCTGGTAAAACGAAATAAATTTTATTGGCTCCGTCAAAAGTATATTCGTAATTTGAACCGTAAATTGGAGCGGCTTCCTGACATTCAATGCTTACGATGTAGCGCAAAACATTCGCATCTGTTTTTATGATTAGATGCTTCATTTCAAGGCCGGCAAAACTTGTTTTAAAAAAATCAACTTTGCAAAATTCGTCTTTACTTTCTATCATCTGGCTGAAGTTGATTTTCATTTTATTTTGATTTTTTTTATTTTGATTTCTTGTCAGATAAATGGCATAAAAAGAGTAAATGAAAATAAAAATTGCACTTGTTGCTGCAACCGCAATTATGACTTTTTTAAATTTGATTTTGTCTTTCGATTTATCTTCATTTTTTAAGGCGGAAAGAAGGGTAAACATTCTAAAACAGCAAAGTTCAAAAGGATAAATCAACAAGGCAAGCAAAAAGTTTCCGCCGAATGTTAAGTCTTTAAATTTTGTTAATTCCAGTTTGTCTGCATATTTTGCAAGTGCATAAAGGTAGGGAAAAAATGGAATGAATAAAAATATAAATGTTAAAATAATAAAAGATTTCTTTTTAAATGAACCAAAGAAAAAGGTTATTGTAAAAAAGAGGAAAAATGAAAAAAGCAAAGTGATGTCTTTGAATGTAAAAACAAAGAGTGCAATTCCTGCGGACAGCTGCAAAAGAAAGTGACTGGCTTCAAGAGAAGTTCCCCAATTGTATTTTACCTGCAAGGCAAAAATAAAAAGGGTAAAAATCAGGGAAAGGAAAATTTTAATTCCCAAAAGTATGATGAAATTTAAATTTGTTTTTGAAAAAAGGGCTTCAGTCCCCTGGCAAATCAAAGCGGTCAGTAAAATTACAAGTGGAATTATAAACCACGTTTTTGCAATGTCACGGCGGATTTGTCTGAACTGCAAACTTTTTCTGAATGTCATGAAGACAAGCAAAAAAAGTGTGATGGCAGAAAAAAGTGAAAAAAGAATTATTAAAATTCCTTCAGAAATGTAAATTTCGTTTAAGCCAAGTCTGTAAAAAATATAATTTTTTTCCCATGCGGAATTTTCAACTTTGTTCAGATTGAATAAAAGATTTTCTAAGAATGCCTTGTTTTCCTCCTGACAGCTAAGTTGCACCCCAATCGAAGGAATTTTATTTTCCATAAAGGATGAAAGTCTTTCATCTTCTGCAATAAGAGAATTTTTATAAAGAAAGGAAAATTTTACCGGAATAGAATAATCCATGTTTGTTTCTTTTAAAGAGTTGATTGTTGACTTTAAAAGATAAAGTGGCGCAATCTCTTTTGAAGCAGCAGCCTGGATTTTTTTTGCAGAAACAGCTTCTTCTGTGTCTAAGAAAATTACTGCGCAAATATTGTCTTCTTCATAATGAAGCTGGGCATAATAAGCACTGCCGCTTTTGTGGAGGGCATTGTCCTGGCTTCTAAGATTTATGTTGTCATTCGCAGTAAGGACAAGTTCCAGGGAAATATTTATTTTTTTTTCTTCAATAAGTTTTTTTGCATCTTCCAAAAAAGAAATCAATTCATCTGTTTTTTTTGCAGCATAATCCTGGGTGAAGGCAAAAATTACGGTTTTAAGTTTGCCATTATCTTCTTCATCCAAAGAAAAATTTTTTTGTGTTTTTTCACCTGCCTGCTTTTCACTTTCAAGATTTTCTAAATCGGCATTTTCTAAATCATCATTTTGTAAAAGCGGGCTTTCAAAATTTATTATGATATTGTGGGGAAAAGAATAATCATTAGAAGAAGATAAAGACTGAAAAGATGGCTTAAAACCTTTTTTCTTTAAGATATTGTAAAGTTCCTGGGATTTTTTTACTGGGCTGAGGTAGTTAATATTGCTGCTTGTTTTTTTTAAACTATCTGGCTTACTTTCAGTATTTTCAGCAAAAATTTGAAAATAAATTGGAGAAAATAAAGAAATTAGTAAGAGAAATATGACTTTTTTCGCCAGACTTTTCATTATTTAAACTTATCCTATTGATATTTACTTTGCAATACCTTAGTAGTATAATCTATAGAAGTAAAAATGTTTATTTTAGGAGATAACATTTAAGCAATGGCTAACGAAAAAAAGTTTTTACTGGATCTCCCATTAAAAGTAATTCTCACTGAGGAAGGCGCTTCTCATTTTATATCTAACAAGAAAAAGCTGCTTCGCTTTAAACTTGCTGATAATGTAGAAGAATATGGCATTTCGATGGATCATTTTTCACCAATGTCAATTCAAAATATGATTTCGGTTGACTATATTTCAAAGATTGAAATTTCCATGTCAGAATTTGTTACTAAAAGGCAAGAAATTATGGATCTTTCAAAAGTGATTGTTTATTCACTTTTGTACAAACAGTTTGATCGTGAAATTTATAATGAATTGATTGTCTGTGATTGTGTTAGGGCTCATAACCGTAAAAATCCGGCACAGCTTATTGATGAAAAGACTCGTATTGCAGATAAGCAGCTTCGCATGACGCTGCAGGCAAAGGAAGGAACAATTCAAAAGGCAAGACAGACAATTCTTGAACCTGTCTGGAAAGGCATTATGGAAAATTCGGCCTTGTCTCCGGAAGAAAAAAATGTCTATCTTCTTATGAGTGAAAAATTTCTTAACCGCTTAAGCCTTATGAACTGGCACATCATCACTAAATTTTATAAGTCTGATGGATTCAGCCAGATTCTTTCAATTTTAAGACAGGCCCTTCAAAGTTACATGGACAAGTCTAAAGTTGCAGAATATATTTCTGTAATGGTCATGGAGTTGGCCCTTAACTGCGAAAATACAAATATGCGTAAAGAAGCAAAAATCCTTTACCAGGGCATTGAAAATTCGGACACTCTTATTTACGACCAGGATATTCGTTCAAAAATTATTCAGGAACTTGAAAAAAAACATGAATTTGTTTTCCTTTCATGGAAGCTTGGTGGAGGTTCAACTTCTATTGGTAAGCAGGGGCGCCTTCAAATCACACTTTACAATAAAAATGATGAGTTCCAGGAAGTGAAGGAAAGTATTGAAAGTAAGATGTCTGCTGATTTAAATAAAAGATCACTTATTGATTACTACCGCCAGATGCCAGAAGGTCAGGAGGGGACAGATTTAGGTTTGTACTATCTTTCTTATCTTGATGATGCCTGCAAGAAGGTAAATGTAAAGTTTGAATCTTTGGTAAATCAGTTTACTTCAAGTGATCTTACGGTCATTACTTTGATTTTTAATTTCTGATTTTATGCATTCGTCTTTTCGATTTTGTTTTTTTAGGATTTTTATTCTCTTTTTGGCAGCAGGATTTTTTCTTTCCTGTTCAGATTCTGTTCCTAGAATTACCAGCATAAATCAAACTTACATAATTGATTTTTTTGACCAGACTGCAGCGCCGGATATTTCGCTTTCACTTTTTGTTCAAACTGATTCTGAAGTCAGGAAAGTTGACCAACTGCGGGTGACACATGTTTCTTCAAATTTCTTTTGGGATGTAAAAGACATTACCCTTCTTCAGGGAAAAAACAATAACAACTGGGCCGGTTATTCAAATTTTAAGGCTGTGCAGGGAAGTGATTTTCCTCAGGGAAGGTATAATCTTTGCCTTACAGATAAAGCTGGAAATCAGTGCGAAACAAGTTTTATAATAAACGTGCCGGAAGAATTAAAATCACCAGATTTAAAATCCGCAGAAGAATATTTAAAAAAAGAAAATGTTCAGTTTACAAAAAGTATTGCCCTTTATGATGAAAATGAAATTCTTTTATATCTGGGCGAAGAAAGTGAAGACTTGGATAGCACAGAAGAATATATTCAAAATTATCCTTCTGCGACCAGTGTAAGAAATGTTTACCAGTTAAATGGGGCAACAATCGCAATAAAATTTCCTCCACAAAAATTTAATCAGGATGATTTAACTGCTGGGGAAAAAGAAAAGTCTAGTGGAGAATGATTTTTACATTTGAAAATTTATTTTTGGATGTTTGATTTGGAGTATTAAATGGGCCAGAAAAATGGTGAAGTGTCACTTGAAAATGAAAATCAAGATTTGCCTGTAAAAAGGCGGGGCATAAAAACTTTTGTTTTAAGACAAGGCAGGATGACTGACAACGAAAAAAAAAGTTATGAAGAACTCAGCCAGGTTTACTGCATTCCTTTTGAACATCGTGTTCTGAATTTTACAGAAATTTTTAACAACACAAATCCGGTTACCATGGAAATTGGATTTGGTATGGGACACGCAACTGTAGAAATTGCAAAGGCTAATCCTGATATGAATTATCTGGGCAGTGAAGTGCATCTTCCCGGAGTGGGCCGCCTTTTAAGCGAAATAAAAAAGAATCAACTCAAAAACATTTACATTTTTAATCACGATGCACTGGAAGTTTTAGACGTAATGGTTCCTGACAATTCCATTTGCGCTTTTCATATTTTTTTTCCAGATCCATGGCCAAAGAAAAAACATCACAAGCGCCGTCTGATGATTCGCCCTCACACAGATATTCTTGCGCGAAAACTTTCACCAGGTGGTTATATTTATTTTGCAACCGATTGGGAAGAATATGCCCAGTCTGCTTTAGAGGAATTAACTCTTACGGAAGGTCTTTCTAACAAGTACGAAGATTTTGCACCGCATCAGGAATGGAGGCCACGCACTAAGTTTGAAAAAAAAGGCATTGATGCAGGACGAAAAATTTTTGAACTCTTCTTTTTAAAAAAGTAATTTTTTTTAAGAGATGCCTTTTTGGGAGGTGGATTTATGGATCTTTTTGATCTTGAAGAAAGTCAAAAAAAGAATGATGAACTTATTCTTAAAAAAAAGAGAATTGCTGAACTTGAAAAATTAATTACGAAATACCAGAAATCTTACTATGACGGGGAAGGTGAAATTTCTGATAGTGATTTTGACAAGCTTTGGGATGAATTAAAAATCCTTGATCCAGAAAATTCCATTTTGCATAAAGTTGGTTCTGATTCCAGCAGTAATTTTGAAAAGGTCCATCATGTTATGCCGATGGGCTCTCAGGAAAAGGCTTCTAATAACGAAGAATTTCTTGCATGGGCTTTAAAACATGATTATGCAGAATATCTGGTTGAATATAAGCTGGATGGTGCAAGCCTGGAACTCCAGTATGTAAATGGAAGGCTTAGTCGTGCTGTTACAAGAGGTGACGGCAGCATTGGAGATGACATCATAAATAATGCAAAAAAAATGGATGGGGTTATTCCTGAATTGATTAAGGATGGAAAAATTTTTGATTTTACTGGTGGTATTCGCGGTGAAGTTATAATGACTCATCAAGTACATAAAGATTATTTTTCGGACAAGGCTAACTGCCGTAATGCGGCTAACGGTTTGATGAAAAGGAAAGATGGAAAGGGCAGCCAGTATTTAAAGCTTATCACTTATGATGTCTGGTCAAGTCAGGGGGACCAGCCTTTTAGTGATGAAGAAGATAAATTAAATTTTCTAAAAAATTTTTCTTTTAACACAGTGCCTTTAAAAATCTGTAAATCAAAAGAAGAAGTAATTGACTATCGTGTTGAAGTGATGGAAAAAAGAAAAGACCTGGAATATGACATTGACGGTCTTGTAATAAAAGAAAGAGTTGTAAATCATCAGGATGCAATGCGGGACAGGCCGGACAGGCAGATTGCTTTTAAATTTAATCTTGAAGAAGCGGTTTCTGTTTTGCGGGGAGTTGAATGGGGTGAAAACGGGGCCACTTATACTCCGGTTGCCATTTTTGATAAAGTTGATTTGAATGGCACTCAAGTTCAAAGAGCCAGCCTTGCAAATCCAAATTTAATTCGTTCACTCAATTTAAAAATTGGAAGCCATGTTGTTGTTGTAAAGCGTGGTGAAATTATTCCAAAAATTATTTCTGTTTTGCATAATGGTGGAAACGAAAAAGATTTAAAGGAAATTTCTATTCCAAAAAAATGTTCTGTCTGCGGTTCAACATTGGTTGATGAAGGGACAAGACTTTACTGCCCATGCAAATCTTGCCCTAAAAGAGTTTTGCATCAACTTTTAAAATGGGTTCTTGTCCTTGACATCCGCGATTTTGGTCAGACCCTTATTACAAATCTTTACAATGACGGAAAATTAAAATGTATAAGTGACATTTATTCCCTTACTGTAGAAAATCTTACTCCATATTTTTTAAATGAAAAAAGTATGGAAAAAGAAAAAGTTTCTCTAGGTGCGCAAAAAGTTTTTGATTCCATCCGCTCACATAATCAAGTAAGCCTGGAAGGCTTTATTGCCGGTTTTGACATAGAAGGAATTGGTGAAACAATTGTTGAAAAATTAACACAGGCAGGCTATGACACAATCGAAAAAATTTTAAATCTTACGGAAGAAAAAGTTTCTTTAGTTTATGGATTTGCAGAAACTCTAAGCCACACATTCATCCAGGGCATAAAAGAAAACGAGGATGAAATGAAGAGCCTTTTGGCTTCTGGAACAATTAAAATTAAAGAAGTAAATTTAAATTCCAACCTTGCCGGAAAATCTTTTTGTTTTACAGGGGAACTTTCTAAAATGAAAAGAGCAGATGCCCAATCTCTTGTTAAAGAAAAGGGGGGGCTGGTAAAAAGTTCAGTTGTAAAAGGCTTGTCCTATTTGGTTACGAATGATCCTTCTTCCGGTTCCTCGAAAAATTTAAAGGCAAAGGAATTGGGAGTCAGTGTGATTTCAGAAAAGGAATTTTTGGATTTAATGGAATCATAAAAAAATGGGTAATTTGGCTTTCAACTTGATTTTAGCAATTTTCCCGTCTTGAATTTTCCTTTTTTTGTGATAGAATATTTATGTTTTTAAAAAACGGTGGTCTCTAAAAAATTCAATTTTTGGGGACAATTTTGAAATATCAATTTAAAGGCTTTCTGGAAATTTTTATGATGATTTTTGGATTTCCTTTATAAATTTTGGAGTTATTATGAAACACTCTGTTTCTGCTTTTTTGAGTAAACACAATTTTCCTCTTCACACAGATATTAATACTGTTGTGGAAGCCATGCTTTTTGATATGAATGAAGGTCTTTCTGGCCGTCCTTCTGATGAAGATATGATCCGTACTTTTATGGATTTGCCTTCTCTTAATTTAGCAAATAAATCTGTAATTTCAATTGATGCAGGCGGTACAAATTTCAGATCCTGCCTGGTTTCTTTTGACAGTAACGGTAAACCTTCAATTGATTTTATGGAAAAAACAAAAATGCCTGGTGTTGAAAAAGAATTGAGCAAAAAAGAATTCTTTGATCAGTTTGCAGACAACCTGGAACATTTAAAAGATAAAGCTGAAAATATTGGTTTTTGTTTTTCATATCCTATGACAATCACTCCGGACGGGGATGGAATTTTGACAGGTTTTTCTAAGGAAGTTAAAGCTCCTGAAGTTGTGGGCAGCCATATTGGAAAGGAATTGGCAAAAGCCCTTAAGGAACACGGCTGGAAAAAATCTGTAAAGATTATGCTTTTAAATGATACCGTTGCAGCCCTTTTGGCAGGTGCCGCTTCTCCAGACGAAGGAAAAAAATATTCATCGTATATCGGTTTTATTTTGGGAACAGGAATGAATGGCGCTTACATTCAGCCTGCAGACGAATCTTATAAAGATTTAAAAAAGCAAATAATCGTATGTGAAAACGGAAAGTTTTCAAAGGTTATCCGTTCTGATTTTGATATTGCCTTTGACAAAAAAAGTTTGAATCCTGGAAGTGCCATAATTGAAAAAGAATGTTCTGGTGCTTACTTGGGACCTCTTGCTTATGAAATGATTACTTGTGCTGCCAGGGAAGGTCTTTTTTCACCATCATTTGCAAAGTCTCTGCTTGACTTGGAATCTTTGACTTTAATTGAAATGGATCGCTTTTTGCATGCCCCATATTCTTCAAATTCGATTTTGGGAGCTAAAGCAAAAGAAAGTGCCAGTGGTGAAGATTATGAAATTCTTTTTGAACTTTTAGACGCACTTTGTGAAAGAGCAGCCCGCCTTGCAGCAGCTATTCTTTCAGCCCTTGTAATAAAAAGCGGCCAGGGAAAAAATGCAAGTCAGCCACTTTGTCTTTTGTGTGACGGAACAACTTTCTACAAAACATATAAGATTTATGAAAGAATTAATGCCTACCTTGAAGAAATTCTTGTAAAGGAAAAAAATCTTTATTTTGAAATTGTCAGTCGTGATGATGATATTACTCTGGGGGCTGCGATTGCTGGTTTAATAAAATAACCATCTCTAAAAAATCAATTTTACGGGTTTTTTAGTGGCCGCAAAAAAAGTAAGTCTAGTTTTTAAATTAAGGAGAATGCGATGGCTCGTCGTGCAAGACTTTTAGGAAAATCTATTTTATTAATCCTTCTCATTATCATCTTGGTTCTTGCAGGCCTTTTATGGTTCGATTATCTGGGGGTCATCCAGGCAAAATCCTTTTTTAAACCCGTCTATAAACTTTTGAGGCTGGAAAGTCAAACTTCAGTTTCTGCTTCTTCGCCGGAAAATCTTTCTTTGGCAGATTTGGACAATGACCGCTGGGCAAAAAGACTTTTGGCTCTTGATATTCGCTCTGAGGAGTTGGACAAGAGGGAAGCCCAGGTGGCCCAGTCTGAAGAAAATAATGCCCAGCTTGCACAGCAGCTTGAAGATATGGAAAAAAGTCTTGAAGAAAGAGAAAAAACTTTTAACAACGAAGTTCAAAAGTATGACGATCGCAACAGAAACGTTGAAGATATAGTTTCTAATCTTGAAGGAATGCAGCCAAAGAATGCTGTTGAAATTATTGTTGGTATGGATGACCAGCTCATTATTGACGTATTCAGGAAGGCTGAAGAAATTCATGCGGCCGAAGAAAGTACTTCTATGGTTGCCTACTGGCTTTCCCTTATGCCTTCAGACCGTGCTGCTGAAATTCAAAAAAAGATGGTTAATAAGCCGCTTTCTCTGGAAGAAGATTAGGCAAAACTGAAAATCTAATAAAAATCCTGTAAAAAAATCTAAAGTTGAATTGCAATATTTCGATATTTTAAGATATGGAGGTATTGCCGTGATGACAACTTTACGAGCAGATGTAAGCGTTGAAAGTTTAAAAACATCTTTATCGCAAAAAAATAAAACTCCAGAAAAATTATCTCTTGCAGAAAAAAAATCTGCTTTTAAAACTTTTAAGGATTATCTTTCAAACGAAACAGAAAAAAATCTTCCTGAAAAAGATGAAAAAGTTTCTTCAAAGAAAGTTGACTATGCTGAAAAGAAAGATGAAATCAATTCAGCAAAAAAAACTACTTCAAAATCAGATGATAATTCAAAAATTGAAAAAGAAAATTTTGAAGAAAGTGAAGCTTTGGATGAAGAAAAAAAATCTGAAACTACAAAAGAAAATCTTTTAGAAAATGTGGCTTTCTTTTTAGAAGGTGAAAACCTTTTGCCACAAGAAAATACTCTTTCATTTGAAATCAATCTTGAAGAAAATATTTCCCTTCAGGCTTTAGAAGAAAAAGAAGGAAGCCTTTCTTCGGAAGATTTTTTGTCTTTAGAAAATGGAAAAGTTTCCTCTGAGGAAGATTTACTTTTGGCAGAAGGTCAGGACTCTGCTGTAAAGTCTGAATTGCTTTCTGCTTTGAATTCAAAAAATCTTGAAAAAGAAAATGGTGAAAAAGTTAATCTTGAAAATGAAAATAATTTTTCTTTGGGCGATGCAAGTGAATTGAAAAATGAAAATTTGACAGACCAGGATTTTCTTTCTGCAGAAAAGACTGAAGCTTTGACACAAGCTTCTTTTGAAAATCCAATAAAGGTGATTGACCAGAGAAAATCTTTGGAAAAAGAAGAAATTACTTTTGAGTCTGGCAAAGATTTAAAAGCTGATGTTACGAATTTAAAGGACAATAACCTTGGACTTACATACACGCTGCAAAATCAAAGTATGCAAAATATTCTTTCCTCAAATGATCAAGTAGCACAAAGTTCAAATTCGACTTTCCAGGAAATGCTTTCCAACCAGATTTCAAATAACATTCCGGATTTTGTGAAAGCTGGAAAAATTATTCTTCAGGAAAATAATGAAGGAACAATCAGTTTAAATTTAAAACCTGAAAGTCTTGGAAACGTTAAGATTAATTTACATTTGTCCGATAAAAATCTTGTTGGCGAAATTATTGTTTCAAGCAAAGAAGCAATGGATGCCTTTAAACAAAATCTTGAAAATTTTAAGCAGTCATTCCAGCAGCAGGGATTTGAAAGTGCAAACCTTACTTTGACAATGAATGACAATGCTTCTTCAAATTCTTTTGCCCAGGGACAAAATCAAAATGGTGCAAATGAATTTTTTTCAAGAAAAGTTTATTCGGATTTTTCACTTTCATCTGATGATTTAGATTTTGAAAGTGACACTATAAAAAATGATTCACAGGATAGTGATTACAGAATAAATGTAGTTGCTTAGAAAAGGAAGTCTCTGGAAATTAAATTTTTTGGAGATGTCAAAATAAAATGAGGGCTTAGGAGTCAAATTATGGGAATGGATTCAGTAGGATTTAATCCAACAATTAGTGCGGAAGACCAGGCAAAAATTAATATGCAGGTTGATTCCTACAATAAGTCGCTGAATGTTGAAGGACGCAAAACTCAGCAGAATTTGGGCAAGGATGATTTTTTAAAACTTTTGATTACACAGTTGTCTAATCAGGATCCAACTTCTCCAATGGAAGATACACAGTTTATTGCGCAAATGGCTCAGTTCTCTTCCCTTGAGCAAATGACAAACATGAATGCTGAATTTTCAAAATTGAATACTCTTTTGACTTCAAATTCAGCAATGGGTACTTTGGGTAAAACTGTTGAACTTGATCTGAACGGGGTAACGACAAGTGGAGTCGTTACAGCTGTTACAAGCGGAACTAATCCACAGGTTCAGGTAAACGGCATGCTTTACGACATGAATCGTATTTCAACGATTTACGGTGAATGATAATTTCTTGAAAAAATAAATGCTAATTTTTAAGAGGGTAGCACTATGATGAGATCTTTATATTCTGGTGTAAGCGGTTTGCAAAATCACCAGACAAGAATGGATGTTATTGGTAACAACATTTCTAACGTTAACACTTACGGTTTTAAAAAGGGACGCGTTGACTTTCAGGATATGATTAGTCAGCAGCTTTCAGGTTCTTCCAGACCTACTGAAGAAGTTGGTGGTGTGAACCCTAAGGAAGTTGGTCTTGGTATGAGCGTTGCAACAATCAACACGATTTTTACTCAGGGAAACCTGCAGTCAACAGGAGTCGCAACTGACCTTGCAATTCAGGGAAATGGTTTCTTCGTACTTAAAAAAGGAGACGAAACTTTTTACACTCGTGCCGGTGTTTTTGGTGTTGATTCAGAAGGAACTCTTGTAAACCCTGCAAATGGTCTTAGAGTTCAGGGCTGGATGGCAGAAGATTTTAATGGTGAACAAATTCTTCAGACATCTGCTACTCCTACAGACCTTGTAATTCCTGTAGGACAAAAAGATCCTCCAAAGGCAACAGAAAATGTTCACTATCTTTGCAACTTGAACAAAAATACTCCGGAAATTCCAGAAAATCCTACAGAGCAGCAGATTCTTGAAGGAACCCACATGACTTCTGTAAAGATTTATGACAGTTACGGAAATACACATACTTTGCAAATGAATTTTACAAAGGTGCCGGGTCAGCCAAATACATGGCAGGCCGAAGTAAATGTTGATAATGAAGATGGCGCTGATTCCCAGACAAGGGTAGGCTACAACACAACAGACGGTGTTGGAAATACATACACTCTTCAATTTAACAACATGGGCCGCCTTATTTCCATTACAGACAGTGCAGGAAACACTTCTGGGGAAGATGGCGAAATTCTTATGCAGGTTTCATATAATGTTCCGGATTCAAATCCTGATGAAAACGGAAATCCTTACCGCCAGACATTCAGTTTGAACCTGGGAACAATTGGTTCTATGGAAAATACAATTACACAGTCTGCTTCAAAGTCAACAACTAAGGCAAATTACCAGGACGGTTACGCTTTGGGGTATCTTGACAACTTCAGCATTAACCAGTCAGGTGTAATTACTGGTGTTTATTCTAATGGTTCTACAAGAACAATTGGTCAGATTGCAATGGCTAGTTTTACAAACCAGGCAGGCCTTGAAAAGAAGGGTGACAACACATACATTGAGTCAACAAACTCTGGTATGGCAAACATCGGTGAATCAAATACTGCTGGCAAGGGTTCAATGTTGGCTGGTACTCTTGAAATGTCAAACGTTGATCTTAGCGAACAACTTACTGACATGATTGTAACCCAGCGTGGTTTTGAATCAAATGCAAAAACAATTCAAACTTCAGATTCAATGCTTGAAACTATCATCAACCTTAAGCGTTAATCTTTAAAAGGAACTTCTAAAAATTGATTTTGGGAGCTTCTAAAATAGGAAGAGAAAATCTTTCCTGAAACTTTTGTCCGCTTTCTGCCTCATCACGGGAAGCGGATTTTTTTTGTTTTAAAGGAATTTTTAGGGGGATTTTTTGAATTGTTTTTTTTAGATGGATTTTTCTGCAAAAAAAAAGACTGCAATCTTTTGGATTACAGTCTTTTGCCAGCGGTCAGAATTGAACTGACGACATAAGGATTTTCAGTCCTCCGCTCTACCAACTGAGCTACACCGGCATTTCGTTGATGAGTGAAACTATATATTATTTAAAAAATTCTGTCAAGAGCAAATTTAAAAATCTGCATTTTTTTTTTGATTTTTTTTATTTTGCCTTTTTTAAGATGCCCTAAGACAAATTCATTTTCTTAAATTCTTCTTTTGTGACGTATTCGATGGAAATGCTTTTGTCTTCTTCTTCGACTACAGAAATTATGTCGAATTCTTTGTAGTGCTGGGCCAGCCAGTCGTCGTATTCTGTCCATGTTGCAAATTTTTCTTTCATATCTGCCTCTAAAAAAAAATCTTTAAGGAAAAAAACTTTTCTGTAAGTGCGTAAAGGATTGGAGCACCTTGCCGAAGGCAAGTTCCGGAGCGAAGCGGAGGAATGGAGGCGAAAGCCGGAAG
>CAVCWN010000073.1:0-5935 GCA_963605975.1 Desulfovibrionaceae bacterium
CACTGCTTTCGTAAACAGCCACTGCTTTCGTAAACAGCCACTGCTTTCGTAAACAGCCACTGCTTTCGTAAACACGCATCCGTTTCCTAAACACGCGCTACCCCTTTCTAGACATCCCCAAATCCTTAAAATTTTCTAATAGAAAAATCCTTCACATAAAAGATTTTTTTATCGATAAAAGATAAGGGAGTCTCTAAAAATTGCAATTTTTAGAGGCAACTTTGAAAAAGCGATATTTTAAGTCTTTGTATTTCAAAGACTTAAAATTCGAGAGATATCTCTAAAAAAGCATTGAAAATGATTTTTTAGAGATACCCATAAGGGACTTTTTAAAATCCCTAAAATCAACCAGCGAGGTTAAATATGAAAAAATCTTTTCTAAAAAAAACAAGCCTTTTTCTTTTTTTTATTCTGCCACTTTCTTTGTGGGGACAAAAATCGGCATATCAAAATTCAAATCCAAATATAAAAGATGACGGAAAGGCCGTAAAACTGGAATTCAAATATCAAAAAGACGATTCCTACAGAATTCATTCTACGGTCGACGAAGATGTTTATGTAAACACAAAGTTTGATCATTCTTCCACAATCGTAAACCGTGTGTCTGTCAAAGTAAAAGAAGTAAATGGAAAGTCAGCCCTGCATGACGTCACATTCATGACGTCCGAAGAAAGTTCCATGGCTGTTTCAGGGAAAACTTATTCTTGGGGCAAGGAATATCAGTCATTTTTAACAAAAAACAATCTGGGCGTCTATACAATCGATGAAGAGTATTTTATGCCGACTGTAAGAGATGTGCCGACTTTTCCAGATAAAAAAGTCAAAGCGGGTGACACATGGACTGCAGACGGTCAGGAAGCCCACGACTTAAGGCAAGGCTTTGGTCTGGAAAAACCTTACATAGTTCCCTTTACTGCAAAATACACCTACAAGGGTTATGTGGAAGAAGACGGAAAAAGACTTGAAGTGATTCAGTGCACATACAATCTTTACATGGAAAGCCCTGAATACACAAATACAAGTCCTTACTACATAGAATACCCTGTAATGACAATGGGCTTCAGTGACGAAGAAATTTACTTTGATAATGAAAAGGGAATGATAAGTCACTACACAGAAAAATTTAGGATCATCATGGAAACAGTTTACGGCGGCATTTACGAATTTACGGGGACTGCCCATTCTGAAGTTTCAGACTTAGTCAGGACAGCGACCGAAGAAGGAGTAAAAAATGTCCAGGAAAAAATTGAAAATCTGGGACTTGAAAATGTTACCGTTACAAAGGGCGAAAAAGGTTTAACCATTGCCCTGGAAAAAATTCAATTTGAAGCAGAAAGCGCCCTTCTAAAAAAAGAAGAGCAAGAAAAAATCAAAAAGATTTCTGAAATCTTAAAACTTTACCCGGACAATGACATTCTTGTTGTAGGCCACACAGCCCTTTCCGGCACAGCAAAAAGCCGCCAGTCCCTTTCCGAAGAAAGAGCCCAGGCAGTTGCCAATTATCTTATAAAGTTAGGGGTAAAAGACAAGTACCACATCTTCACACAAGGCATGGGTTCCCTGCAGCCTCTTGCAGACAACTACAAGGCAGATGGCAGCCCAGACCGTGAAGGCATGGCCAGAAACCGCCGCGTTGAAATAATTATTTTGGACAAATAAGAGCATCTTTTAAAAAGCAAATGCAATAAAAAAAGAAGAGCCAAAAAGAAAAAGCCCTTACCTAACAGAAAAATCTGTCAGGCAAGGGCTTTTTTTATGATTTTTTAAAGGATTTTTTCAAATCACAAAAAAACTAGCGTGTGTAATTTTTCTTTATGTTTGCAAAAAGTATTTCAATATTAACTCCTGCCCTCCAAAAATGGCTTTTTCCATCAAAAGACAAATCATAGGCGGCAAAAAGATCCACTCCAATTCCTGCGTTACGCTCAGTCAAAAGGCCCAAAACTTCCAGGTCCAACCCCGCTCCGTAACAAGGAATGCTGTTTACAAATCCACTTTCAAGACAGGCTGATGCCCTGAAAACATCACCAAAAAAGATGCCACTGTTTACTCCCAGTTTTCCCAGGGCATCAACTGTGTAGTGAACAGTATTTGCTTCATCTATCTGGTAACTGAAACCAAATTCCAGGCCCCAAAAAGTGTGTGAAGAAATAGGCGAAACAAAACCTATACTTGCAGAATAACCTGTATATGGCGAAGAAAAATCAGTAAGAAGGGCAGGTGACTTGTATGCTGAAATTTCACTTTCCTGGCACTTGTTCACAGAAATTGAAAAAGTCAAAGCATTTCTTTTGATTGAATCCTTTTTCTGCAATTCCGACAGTTCTGCTTCCGTAAGAGGACTCTGGGCAAAAAGTTCTGCCTCAAGTTTTGCCCTTTCTTTTTCAGTAAGAATATGGCGGACAATTCTAAATCCTACATAATTTTCCCTGCTGGCAGGATTTACAGAAGTTCTTTTGTAAAGGCTTGAATCTTTCGACTTTGAAGTAAAGTTAAATCCACGAACAATTCTTGCAGTTCCCTTTGAAGGCCCCTTTGGATTACTTACAGATTTTGAAGAATAAGCCTTTGAATAATAATCCCAGACCCACTCGCTTAAGTTGCCGCTCATATCATAAAGGCCCAGGCGGTTACTTTTTAGCTGACCGCTTTTTTGAACATCCGAAGCATTTTCTGCAAAATATCCGCATTCCAGACCATTGTCACTGCCCGAATAAGACAAATCTTCTTTAAAAGTGCCGGACCGTGCAGCGTATTCCCATTCAGCCTCTGTAGGCAGACGGTAACCTTCAGCATTAAAATTACATTCAATTATTCCGTCAATGCCCGCCGAAATCTGAGGAGAATAGCCCCAAAGTTCCGGATTTGTCAAACCGTTGACTGTGTAGCATGGCGTATATCCCAAAGCAAGGCTTAATTTGTTACAAAAATAAATGGCATCGTACCAGCTGACATTCGTAACAGGCAAACCGCTGCCCTGAATGTAAGAAGGATCTTTTCCTGTCAAAGCGTGGTAAAGTTCCTGGCTGACTTCTGTCTGGCCCATCATAAAAGAAGAAAGTTTTACTTTGTGAAGAGGCTTCGTAGTATTCTGCTTATTTGACCCCATCACAAAAATTCCGCCTTCAACATTTACAACATTATAGGCAACTCCAACAGCCCTTTCCCTGGTAAGAAGGGCCTCTATTCTTTCTGCTTCTGCTAAAGCTGCTTCTTCCAGGTCTTCTTCACCAGCCGCCTCTGAATGAATTTTTTCTTCTGAAAATTCTTCTTCTATCTGGATTTGACTTGTGGATGAAGAATCAGTATTTTCAACTTCCTGAATGGATGTGGAATCAGGCGAAGCACCTGAAGCAGGCAAAGTGTCACTTGAGTCTGTAGCACTTTCTGTTAGAGGCAAGGCACTTTCTGTTGAAAGAGAACTTTCTGTTACAGTCTGTACTATACTTTCACCACTTTCACCATCTTCACCAGCACTTTGAACTGGAGAATTTTCATCTTCTGCAAAAGAAGCTGCCTGACCGTCACTACTAGTTTCCAAAGAAGAGTTGTCACCGCTTTCCGTAGAACCTTCTTCTACAGCCGAGCCTTCCGTTAAAGCACTAGTTTCTTCTTCACCTAAAGGGCTTTCAATAACTAAATCCTGGGGGTCAGGAAGGTTGTCTTCACCTAAAAGAAAAAGCCCACCAGAAGAATCTGAAGCTGTAAAATCCTCAAAATCTTCTGCATAAAGTAGAGAAAAAGTTAAAACAAATGCTGCTGCCAAAAAAGATAAAAGTCTTTTCATTCTCACTCCTAACATCATACTTTATTATAAAGCAAAAAAATCAAAAATTACTAGTTTTTTAGACTTTTTTTAGAATTTTTTAGAGATGCTCTTTAGTCTTTTTCTTCACTGTCATCTTCTTTAAGATACATCTTTTTAGGAACGCTGACTTCTTCGTTATAACATTCAAAAATTTCGTCAACAGCGTCCTTGTCAGGCTTTGGCGTAATCAAAGAAACAAGAGGCACTAAAACAAGGGAACCCAGCATTGCCACAGCCCCGCAGTTGATTGAAGACTTAAACAAAGGACCAAGACCGAATTTTGGCAAAATCATGTTGACTAAAGTAATGCCCACTCCGTAAATAAAACTTGCCCAGACAGCAGCCTTTGTTACCCTCTTCATAAAAAGACCGTATAAAAATGGCGCTAAGAAGGCACCGGCCAAAGCTCCCCAGGAAATTCCCATCAACTGGGCAATGAAAGTGGGAGGATTTATGGCAAGGGCCACAGAAATTGCTATAAAGAAAACAATCAAAATCCTCATAAGAAAAAGTTGGACCTTGTCTGACATTTTCTTGAATACAGAAATTTTCAAAAAATCAATTGTAAAAGTTGAACTGGACGTTAAAACCAAAGATGAAAGGGTGCTCATGGAAGCCGAAAGAACCAAAACTACCACAACACCAATTAAAGCATCAGGCAAGTTAGACAGCATGGAAGGAATAATGCCATCGTAAAGGATTTTTCCGTCCGGTGCATGAATGGAAGGATTGTCAAAAAGACGGCCAAATCCCCCAAGGAAATAGCAGCCGCCTGAAATGATTACAGCAAAAATTGTAGAAACAACAGTTCCTGTTTTTACAGCCTTTTCACTCTTTATGGCATAGAATTTTTGCACCATCTGAGGAAGGCCCCATGTACCCAAAGAAGTCAGCAAAATAACCCCTAAAAGGTTTGCAGGATCTGGTCCGAAGAAACTTACAAAAGGCCCGCTCATTCCCATAAGGGCAGGATTTGTAGAAGAAGGATCGCATGGCACTTGAGACAGCTGCCTTATGGCAGAAAGAAAACCACCCCTTCCATTTAAAACAGCAATCACCACAGCGCAAATGCCAAAAAGCATGATTATGCCCTGAATAAAGTCATTCATAACAGTTGCCATGTAGCCGCCCAAAATTACATAAAGGGCAGTTAAAGCAGCCATTGCAATCACGCACCACTTGTAATCAATATTAAAAGCCATGCCAAAAAGCTTTGAAAGACCAGAGTATACCGAAGCCGTGTATGGAATTAAAAAGACAAAAACAATCAGGGAAGAAGCAAGCCGCAAAGCCTTAGAATCGTACCTTCTTCCAAAAAATTCAGGCATAGTGCGAACATCCAGATGGTGGGTCATAACACGGGTCCGCCTGCCCAAAAAAATCCATGCCAAAAGGGAACCAATAATGGCGTTTCCAATACCAACCCAAGTCGTAGACAAACCATATTTCCAGCCAAACTGTCCCGCATAACCAACAAAAACTACAGCCGAAAAATAAGAAGTTCCGTAAGCAAAAGCCGTAAGCCAGGGACCGACGCTTCTTCCGCCCAAAACAAAACCATTAACATCCCGGGCACTTCTTCTAGTAAGCACGCCAACAAAAATCATCACCGCAAAAAAACACAAAAGGAGGGCAATTTTTACAAACATTTCTTTCCCCAAAAATTAAATGAATCAACCAATTATAAAATAAGAAGAAAATCTTCGCAATAAAGCCAGCCCCATTTGCATTTTTTTTATTTTTTTTAAAGCATACTCCCTGCCTTTAACCGGCCTTCCGCCACTTGCTGCGCGCGGTCCTCAAGCTAAAGCTTTCGGACGGCCTCCGGCCTGGCTCCACGCCGGGCTAGGCTGGAAAACTCCCAACGAAATAATTGCTTAAGGGCATCTCTAAAAATTGCAATTTTTAGAGGCTCCCTTAAACTGTCCTAAAAATGGGGGGGCGGTTCACGAACAAATGGCTAAAGAAAATAGGAAGGCTAAAAAAAAATAAAATTAGCCTCACCGGGGTTTTAGGGGCAGAAAATTTTTAACAACTTCTTTTTTTTTGGGGATTCTAGCGGTAAAATTTTTGCCCCTAGGAGAAGGGGTAGCGAAAGCCATGACAAAGCGGAGCAAGTGGCAAAGT
>CAVCWN010000074.1:0-7061 GCA_963605975.1 Desulfovibrionaceae bacterium
GATCTTTAGGAAAGGGCCAGCTGTTCCCAAAACACGCCCCGCTTTACGAAACCAGTGCCTGTCCACAAAACACGCACAGCTTTACAAAACACGCCCCCATCAAAAAAAACAAACCTACCACTCACTCCCCTTGTCACCGGAAACGGTCCTTGTTTCACCGTTGTCCTCGTCCGCCTTCAGCAAAGTGGCAGTGTCTATAACTTCCTCTGCACTCAATTCGTAAGTCTGACTGTGAATCCACCGCCACACAACTTTTTCTACTCCAAAAGAAGCCGCTATTGAAGAAAGAACTTTTTGCAATTCCTTGTCTGCATCATCCAGAATGCCCTGGTTTACAAGTTCCTCTTCGTAGGCAGCAACACCGTTTCTAATGCCGTAAAGCAAATCGTCACTTTTTATGCGCGAAAAAAGATAAGACTTTTCGTCAAAAATTTCTTCATTGCTGATTGAATTGTCCAGGACTTCAGTGTGCATCATATTTATGTAAGCAGTTTTTCCGTCATCACTGACTTCGACTTCCATATCTTTTAAATCCCTGGCCCCCATTCTGATTACGCCCGAAACCCTGACTATAACATGAGGCTTTAAGATTTTTCCTTCATTGGAAATATTCACAAGCGTCTGATAATAATTTTTGTAAACAGTAAGTTCAGCCGCCTTTTGAATTTGATTTTTTAGCGCCGTCACATCAAAGGTCATTTTTTTAGAAACAATCGAACAGTACATGTAAGAGCCAGCCGCAGCCAAAATGCCCACCAGGCACAAAGTAAAAATTACTCCCCTAAAAAATCCGCCCCGCCGCCTTAAAGGCCTTTTGCTTTTCTTTTCCAGCTTTTCTTCCTTTTCGTTTGGGCTTTCCTTTTGCATTTCATTTTCTTTTTCCATTTTCTTTCTCCCAAAAATAATCTTACCTACATGATAGCACGCAAAAAAAAAAATTTCTAGAAATTTCGATAGCTTTCTTTAATTTTTTTTATTTTTTTAAAGCATACCGTCTTTTGTTAAACGGCCCTTCCGCCACTTGCTACGCGCGGTCCTTCGGACGGCCTTCGGCCTGGCTCCAGGGCCGGCTAGGCGTATTTTAAATAGAAATGTTAAAAAAATATTACCTTGTATTTTTCCAATAAAATATCTATCTTAAAAAAAATAACTTATAGGAGAAAAAAAATGAGCGAAGAAAAGAAAAACTTTTTCAAACGCATTTTTAGTCCGAGCGGAATTACAACCATTGTAATTTGTATTCTTGCATTAATAGCGGTTTTTTCGTCCTGCTTTATTGTGGAATCTGACGAACAGGCGGTTGTTACAAGATTTGGGGCTTACAACAAGACTCTCGGACCGGGCTTTCACACTAAACTTCCTTTTGGAATTGACAAGCGCTACATTGTACCGGGCAACAAGGTTGTTTTAACTGAACAATTCGGTTTTAAAACTACTTCCGGCGCTGTTGACAGCAGCTACCAGAATGGAATCGTTAGTGAATCAACTATGCTTACAGGCGATTTAAATATTGTTGATGTAGAATGGATTATTCAGTACAGGATTACGGATCCTAAGGACTGGCTTTTCAGCGTACAGGAAAGGACTAGCACCATACGTGACTTGAGCCGTTCCGTTATAAACACTTTGGTTGGAGACCGGGCCATTTTGGACATCATGTCTAACGAAAGAACAAATATTGAAAATTTAGCCATTGAACAGATGAACAAATATTTCCATTCACTGCACTTGGGCATTGACGTTACTGCGGTTAAACTGCAGAACATTGTGCCGCCTTCTGGTGTTCAAGACGCTTTTGAAGACGTAAACAAGGCCACCCAGGATATGAACAGGTTTATTAATGAAGGAAAGGAAAGCTACAATGCAGAAATTCCAAAGGCCCAGGGTGAAGCAGACAAGCAAATTCAAATTGCGGAAGGTTATGCGGCAGAGCGCGTAAACAAGGCTGAAGGTGATGTGGCCCGCTTTAATTCGGTTTACGAAGAATATAAAAAGGCTCCTCGCGTTACCAGGGAACGTCTTTACCTTGAAGCCATGGAAGAAATCTTTAAGAACCAGTCTGCAACAGACGCTGACGGTAATGCAAAAAAGCCAAACCTTATTGACGGTCAGCTGGACAATGTTCTTCCATTCAAAAATCTTACCAACTAGCGCCACATGTGCTGCTAATGCAAAGTTTTTATAGGAGACTTTTATGAAAACAAAAGCTAAACCTTTTCTTGTTATTGGGATAATTGCTGCCATAGTAATTTTATTTTTTATGGCAGGTCCATTTTATATTGTTAACGAAGGAAACCAGGTTGTTGTAACACGCCTGGGAAAAATTGTTACGACTCATTCGAAGGCTGGTCTTTATGCAAAAATTCCTTTTTTGGATCAAGTGACCTCTTACCCTTCAAAGATTCTGTCTATTGATGGGGACCCGGCCCGCATTCCAACCAAGGAAAATCAATACATTATTATTGACACAACCAGCCGTTGGAAAATTACAGATCCTGCCCTCTTTTACCAGTCCCTGCGCACCTTGGAATCTGCATACATAAAATTGGGTGACATTATTGATTCTTCTACAAGGACTGTCATTTCTAACAACCGCCTTGTAGAAATTGTCAGAAGTTCAAATTTAATCAACAACCGTCAGTCGCCGGCGGAAGAGCTTTCTGGCATAGAAGAAGAAGACAGCGCAGAAATTGAAGCTCTTGTTAACGCCAGCATAAATCTGGAAAGTGTTTCCAAGGGCCGGTCTCTTTTGTGCAACGAAATGACCTTGCAGGCTCAAAAGGCTGTTGCTGAAGGCGAATTTGGCATTGAACTTTTGGACATTGTTCCACGACAAGTAAAATATTCTGATGAATTAACTGAATCTGTTTACAACAGGATGATAAAGGAAAGAAACCAAGTGGCCCAGGCTTACCGTTCTTTGGGTGAAGGTAAAAAGGCTGAATGGCAGGGAAAACTTGAAAAGGAAAAGGCAACTATTCAGTCAGAGGCCTACAAGAAGGCAGAAGAAATAAAGGGTACGGCAGATGCCCAGGCTTCTGCTATTTACGCAGCCGCTTATTCTAAGGATCCGGAATTTTTTACTTTCTGGAAGTCTCTGGAATCTTACAAGACGACTATGGGCAACTTTGACACAACATATTCAACTAATCTTGAATACTTTAAATATCTTTACGGTACGGATGGAAGGCGTTAAGTAAAAGCATGAATGAAATAACTTTTCAAAAAGACGGTAAAATTTATCTGGATTCTGGAATGAATGAGTCTTTTTTTGCAAGGTCAAAAATGACTAACCACTTGAAGGAAGGCGGCTTTCTTGCAGAAAAAGATGCTGGTCAAAATGGCAGTGGCTGGAAATTTTCTGAATGGAAATTTGAAGGCTGCCAGGAAAAAAATGACGTGCTTTCTGAAGGTGAAAAAAAGACTGATACTGTTCTTTTTGAAGGCAGGGCTTTTGAAGGACATTTTCTTTGCCATTTTCTTGAAGATGAAAGTAAAAAGGAACTTGCCTCTTACGCCTGTGCAAAAGTTATTTCTGCCATGGAAGACGCTTTAGATAAAAAACTTTCTCTTAAGCAAATTGGAGCGCCTGGTATTTTTTTAAGTGAAGATTTTACAAAAATAATTTTTTTGCCGCCTTTGCTTTTTGACCAGTGCGCTGCCTGCCGTGGGGATGAATTTTACAGTAAGGCCCAGGGCTTTTATGTAAACCCAAATTTAAGTGATTCTGCCGGGCTTAATTTTGAAGAGTCCCTTCTTACCTACAAAGTTTTAACCGGCAGTTTTCCTTTTACACAAGTCGTTTCTTACAAACGCCATGAAGATTATTTAGACCACAACTTTATTCCTTTACGAAATTATCTTTTTCACCGCAATAAGGACTTAAGTACTTTTGTTGATGACGCACTTATGAGAAGGCAAAAAAATACTTCTTTGACAAAAAGCGCAAAAAAAACTTCATCTCGGACAATGAGGGAAATTCTTGCTGAAAAAATTCAAGAAGATGACAAGGGTGAAAAATCCCGCCAGGCCAAAATGGACATGGCTGCTTTCAGGCTGAAGTTTCCTCTAAAGGCCCTTTACGAAGAAGTGGGGCTTACAGAAGAAGGGGAATTTTTTGAAGGCGAAAGTTTACTCAAAAAAGACGAAAATATTTCCAGTCAGGAAAAGGCTGCCTTTACAAAAAAATGTGAAAAAGAAAATGCTGCTTTCCAAAAGCGGCTTAAGATAAAAAGATTTTTTAGAAGAAAAAAAACTTTTTTCACAGTCGCATTTTTTGCCATTCTTGCCGTCTGCCTTTTTACTGGTGGAATGGTAAACGGCAACATGAAAAATCCTACGTCAAAGGGGCTAACGGCCAGGGAAACAGTCGAAATGTTTTTGGGTGCCTACAACCGCTTAGACGTTCCTGCCATACAAAATTCTTCTAAGGGCAAAGATTCCCAGGACCTGGTAAATACTGTAACGGCTTATTTTGTTGCGGCAAAGCAAAAGGAATCTTACAATCCAAAGGATTCAACTGTTACGCCGGCAGAGTGGCTGCTTTACAACAGAAATCTTTCTTACAACATGAATGGTTTGACACAGCTTTGCATTGACGGGGAAAGCGGCCGCATCTACTTTGAAGGTCCTAAAAAAAATACAAGGCCTGAAAGTGTCACAGAAGAAAATGGAAAAATTCTTTTAAAGGGTGACAGTGAAAATCACAGGGCCACTTACTACATTTTGTTTAATGACGGACAGGACACACTGCACCTAGCAAAACACGATGACAGTTTGACTTTGACTTATGACGGCAAAAAATGGACTGTAACTTCTTTTGCCCAAAATATTGAATATGAAGATGTGGATTTAAAAGTTTTTAAAAATGATTATAGTGAAGCAATGGAAAAAGCAGAAAATGATGTTTTAAAAGCGGCCAGTCTTTTAAGTGAAAAATATTATTTTATAAACAGTCAAAGTGAAATTCTTGAAGCAGAAGAATATGTAAAAAAAGAAAATTCATTTTTTCTTAAAGAAGATTGATTTTTCTTTTTAGTGCAGCCTAGCCCGGATTGGAAGGGCTTGGTGCCACGAAGTGGCACTGGAGCGCAAGCGGAACCCTGGAAAGCCGGTTAGACAAAAGGCGGTATGCTTCAAAAAAAATTCAAACATTTTGACTACTGCGATTTTTAACGCTATACTTTATGCAGCCTAGGGGCAAAAAAAAATTCGAGGTCATCATGGCACAAGTTTACAATATTGAAAAACAGCATGCTAAGGGAAAATTGCATGCAATCGAAAGAATCCAGGCTCTTTGCGACAAGGATTCTTTTTACGAAATTTATTCTGCAGCGCGTCACAACTGCACTAGTTTTGGAATGGACAAAAAAGAAATTCCTTATGATGGTGTAATTACTGGTTTTGGAAAAATCAATGGAAAAAAAGTTGCTGTTTATGCGCAGGATTTTACGGTTCAGGGCGGATCGCTTGGAAAGGTGCACGGTCAGAAAATTGCTGAACTGATTAAGATGGCAATTGAAGCAAAGTGTCCGGTTATTGGCGTAAACGATTCTGGTGGAGCGCGCATTCAGGAAGGGGTTGACGCTCTTTGCGGTTACGGCGATTTGTTTTACCAAAATGTAAGGGCTTCTGGTACGGTTCCACAAATTTCGATTATTGCGGGTCCTTGTGCCGGTGGTGCAGTTTATTCGCCTGGCATTACAGATTTTATTTTTGCTGTTGATAAAATTTCGCAGATGTTTATTACCGGCCCGAAGGTTGTAAAGGCTGTTACTTTCCAGGATATTACTGCTGAAGATTTGGGTGGCGCATCCATTCATTCTTCAAAGAGCGGTGTAGCCCACTTTAGGTGCGAAAGTGAAAATGAATGTTACGAAAGTGTAAGAAAACTTCTGGACTACATTCCTCACTACTATGGAGAAGAAATTATTGCTGATGCAAAATATAAATTTGACCAGCACAAGGCTGCTAAAAAAATTGCAGGCATTTTGCCGGAACGTTCTGCCCAGCCTTATGACATGAGGGAAGTGGTTGACTGCGTTGTTGATGAAGATTCTTTCTTTGAAGTTATGAAGGAATTTGCTCCTTCTGCCTTGATTGGATTTGCAAAGATTGAAGGAAGAAGCGTTGGTATTGTTGCAAATAATCCTTGCGGTTTAGGTGGAGTTTTGAATTGCGATTCTTCTGATAAGATTGCACGCTTTGTGCGCTACTGCGATTCATTTAACATTCCTCTTGTAAATTTTGTTGATGTTCCGGGATTTATTCCAGGTCCTCAGGAAGAACAAAAGGGTATTATCCGCCACGGGGCTAAAATTATTTATGCTTACAGCGAAGCGACTGTGCCTAAGGTTACGGTTATTACCCGCAAGGCTTACGGCGGCGCTTACATCGCAATGTGTTCAAAGCACTTGGGAGCAGATTTTGTTTACGCATGGCCAAAGGCAGAAATTGCTGTTATGGGTGCAGAAGGTGCTTTGGAAATTCTTTATGCAAAAGAAATGAAAGACCCTTCACAAGCTGAACTGGTTGCCCAAAAGAGCCAGGAGTATAAGGAAACAATTATGACTCCGACAATTGCAGCCCAGCGTGATTACGTAAGCGAAATTATTCAGCCGGAAGAAACAAGGGAACGCGTTGCCCGCAGTCTTGAATTTCTTGCTAACAAGGAAGAAAAAAATGCTCCTGCAAAGAAGCATGGAAACATTCCTCTGTAATGGCACCTGATAAATGGCCCTTTAAGCTGAAATATTTTCTTTAAGAAAAAAGCTGATTGTAAGTAGAGTTGCAGTCAGCTTTTTTTTTGTTTTTTTAGGATTTTTCTACTGGGATTTTCGTTGGTTTTGTTGTTGATTTTTTTCTGAAAATGCAGGCGAAAAAATGGGGGTTTTTAACAATTGCTAAATTTCTTAAGAGGTAGGACCGGACATTTTTAGCAAACACTGATTTTTTAAGGTAGGCAAAAGACAATAGTGAAAAAATTGAGTTTGCTAAAGAAATTATGGGATTCCTTAAGAAGTAGGGCTGGGAATTATAAGCAAACACTGATTTTTTTAAGG
>CAVCWN010000075.1:0-24264 GCA_963605975.1 Desulfovibrionaceae bacterium
TTTTTTAAATTCTTCTGTCATAAGAGGCACCTTCTTTTTTTTTTGGATTGGGTAGTAAAAAATTATTCCTTGTGTGAGCAGTTTTTTTGAATGCTCATTTAGTAATAGTAGAAAAAATTTAAAAATTACCAAAAAATGTGAAAATTTGTGGAAAAAAATCTTTTTTTTCTTTTTCAAAAACCGCCTAGCCGCGATGGTAGTGAGCACGAAGTGCGTGCGAAGCAAAGCTGAGCACCGGAGCGATAGCGTAGTCACGGACAGCGCGTTAAACAAAATTCGGGATGCTTCAAAATAAAAATAAAAAATGACAGAGTTTTTTTCTTGTGCTATAATTGGAAAATACTTTTTTAGGAATGGGCGTATGAAGGACTTTAATTCACAGACGGCAATTATGATGGACAGGGCCAGGCAGGCGGTTCTTGCGAGGGACTACCAGCTGGCGGCAAGGATGTATAAAAATCTTTTGCAAAATGATCCTGAAAATATTGTGCTTCTTAAAAATCTGGGGGACCTTTATGAGCGCTCTGGAAATGATAGTGCTTCCATTCCTGTTTACAATGAGATTGTCCGCCTGGATCCAAAAAATCTGGATGCTTTGAATTCGCTGGGGGCTATTTACCGTCGCCTTAAGCGTTATGCGGATTCGATTGATGTTTTGTCAAAGGCGGTAATTCTTGACGAAAATAATACTCAGGTTTTTTACAATCTGGGGTTTACTTACAAGTTGATGGGCAAGTACAATGACGCGATTACTTGTTTTGAAAGGGTGATTGAAAATAATCCTAATGATGTTTTGGCATACAATCATTTGGGAACGATTTATGCTTTGGAAAACAAAAATGATCAGGCTATTGCTTCTTACCAGCGCGGTTTAAAAATTGATCCCAATCATCCTATCATTCATTTGAATCTTGCTAAGTCTTATGAAAATCTGGAAAATTATGAGCAGGCTATTTGTGAATACGAAAATGCTTTGCGCTACAAGCCGGGCTGGCTGGATGCTATTGATGGTTATGCGGAATTGCTTTTGTATAGGAGTAAAACTCAGCAGGCCCAGGAACTTATAAAGCAGGCTCTTTCTTTGAATCCGCAGAATGTGGATTTGCACAACAAGATGGGCAAGGTCTTCAGGGAACAGAGTAATTTTGATGCTGCCGAAGAAGAGTATAATTCTGTTTTGGAAAAATCTAGTGATAATAAAAATGCTCTTTCAGGTCTTGCGGATACTTATGAAGCGTCTGGAAAAAAGGTTCAGGCTGTTCACACTATGGAAAGGCTGGATTCTCTTTATCCGGATGAAGATGATGTTTTAAAGCAGTTCAGCCACATCCTTATGTCAGCAAATAAGTTGAATGAGGCTGGCCAGAAAATTAAGGCGGTTTGGGATAAAAATCCTGATGATGTGCAGACTTTAAATCTTTTGGGCCAGTGGTATATTTGCCGCGGTGAAGATGCAAAGGCTTTTGGTTGTTTTAAAAAAATTGATGCTTTGAATCCGAAGTATAAGGAATATTTAAAGGATGTTTCTGAGCGCTACTTCCAGAAAAATGATTTGGACAAGGCTATTGAATATAATGATAAATATTTAAATTTAAAATCTGATAATTCCAGGGCTTTGTATAACAGGGCCCGCTATCTGGAAAAAAAGGAAGATTACAAGGGCAGTCTGGATTGTTACAAAAAACTTGAAAAAATTGATTCTGCAAATCTTGCATACAAAAAGGGGCTTGATCGTTCCCGGGTAAAATTGGGCCTGGTTGATGATGACGGTCAGGATGAGGCAGAAAAATCTATTTACGAAAATATTCTTGTGGATGATAACATTGCTCCGGATTTTGGAGATGATGAAGCTAAAGACAGCCAGGTGGGCCAGACTGTTGATGAAATGGATTTTGAAGTTGAAGAAAAGGAGCCTTCTTTGGAAGAGCAGATTATTGCTTCCCAGGATGACAAGCAGGCTGTTTTTGATATGGATTCCCTGATTGAAGATGACATGAATACTCGGGAAGTTTTTGATAAGCTGGATGATGAAATCAAGGCGGATGAACTTACTGAAGATGATTCTTCCGGTCTTGAGTCCCTTGTTCCAAAAGATCCTATTGATGAAGCAAATGACTTTTTTGAAAACAATCCTTTTTCTTCTTCTGGCAAAAATCCTTATGCAGGTCCGGAAGATGAAATGGAAAATGCCTTCAGCATAGAAGAACTTTCACCTGGCCACGACCAGGATCAAGTGATGGAACTGACAGACGGCACAAAGGCTCCTGACACCATAAAAGACGATTTTGAAAGCGGCCTTTCTGATGGAAGGAGTGTTGCCGGAGAAAAGGGCTTTTCTGACGGTAGAAGTGCCTCTGACGGTAGAAATGATGTCGTCGGAGAAAGAGACTTTTCTGGCGGAAGAGATGCCTCTGACGGTAGAAATGGTGTCACTGGAGAAAGAGACTTTTCTGGCGGAAGAAGTTCTGGTGACGGTAGTGATGCCGGTGCGACTGTTAGCGAAAGAGGTCTTTCTGACGGAAGGGATGCCTCTGACGGTAGAAATGATGTTGCCGGAGAAAGGAACTTTTCTGGCGGAAGAAATAATGGTGACGTTAGTAAAGCTCTTGAAGGAAGCGGAGCGGCAGGCGAAAGGGACTTTTCTGACGGAAGAGATGACTGGGCCGGAGAAAAAGGTTTTTCTGACAAAAGCAGCACTGGTGACGGTAGGAATGATGTTGCCGGAGAAAGGGACTTTTCTAACGGAAGAGATGACTGGGCCGGAGAAAATGATTTTTCTGACAAAAGCAGCACTGGTGACGGTAGAAATGATGTCGCCGGAGAAAATGATTTTTCTGACGGAAGAGATGCTGGTGACAGTAGAAATGCGCTTGAAGAAAGCAGCCCACTTTTCGAAAAAGATTTTTCTGACCAGGAAAGTTTGCCGCAAGAAGAAGTTGTGGCCCAGGACCTTGTTTCTGAAACAAAAGATGTGAGCCCTGAAGATTACACGGCAACGGCTTTTGAAGAAGTTTCTCCTGCCTTTGAAGATGTTATGCCTGAGACCGAAGAAGCAGAGCCTCTTTTTGAAGATGAAAATATTTCTGCCAAAAAGGAACATCCTTTAGAAAAGGAACATCCTTTTTATGATGCGGATGCCCGTGAGGGAATTTTTGATTCCCTGCCTGCTGACAATTTTACTGAAGAAAATTTTTCACCTGTAGAAGAAGAGCCTTTGTCTGATGCTGGTGGCGGTAATCTTGAAGAACTTACAGATTTGGCTTTTGAAAATGAACTTGTTCATGAAGCAAAGGCTGTATCTGACATTGAAAATATTGATCCGAATGATTTTGATTTTGAAAAGGATTTTAATGAAGGCTTTGACGAAAAAATAGAAGAAGAATTTGAAAACGATTTTGAAAAAGTTGAAAGCGGTGAAAACGTGGAAGACTTTGCTAAAGAAAATAATGTTTCCCTCAATTTGCAGGATGAAAATTTGCAGGATGAAAATCCTGAGGAAATTTTTGAAAATTCTTTGGAGCAAAAAGAAGGTGACCCGGCGGAACTTTCGTCTGACGGTTACTTTGTTGAAGAGCCTTCTTCTTTCCTGAAAGAATCTTTTTTGAATGATGATTTTGCTGATTCGCCTGAAGAAATAGAATTAACTCCTCCGGATTTTATAGAAGACATTGATGATTTGGAAGAAGCTTCTTTTGAAAACCTAAAGTCGCCTTTTGAAGATGAAGGTGTCAAAACCGAAAATAATAAATGCGAAAATGAAGAAGACGAAAATTCTTTTGAAGATGAAGTCCTTGAAAACCAAAAAGGAAATCCTCCTGCAGAAAAAGGTGATGCCCTTGAAGAAGAAATTCCGACTGTGGATTCTCTTTTAAGTGATGCTCCTAGTGAACCTGAAACAATCATTCCTGGCCTTGACGCCCTAAAAGAATTTGTTGAAGGAAATGACAATAAAGAATTTGAAGACGGGGAAGTTTTTCAGAAAAGTCCGGACGAATCTTTTGACGAGCCACTTTGTGAAGATGCTTCTTTTGAACAACTGCCTAAAATTGCAGATGAGTCTTTGAGCGACGTTGAAGGTGACGCTTGTCTTGAACCTTTGTCAGAAGAGTCTTTAAAGGAAGCTGCATCTGGGCCTTCAAGCGAAGAAACTGCACTTGAAAGTCCTGCCCAGCCTTCGAATGAAGAAGCGGAAAAAACTGCTTCACTTCTTCTTACTTTAAAAGACTTGGCGGATTTTTTACCTGAAGAAATAAAAGAAAAATTTCATTCAAGCAAAGAGTACATGCATTTGGAATTTATCATCAGTAAGTTGACCGGTAATAGCGAAACTTTTTTGCAGGCAGCAGAAGTTTTGCAAGACCATGTGAGTGAAGAAGAAATGAGTCTTGAAGAAAAGGGACAGAGTGAAGGCGGCAAGGTGAAGGCTTTGTTTGAATATCTTCGCGGACTTATCAGTCATTTGCCGGAGTCTGACTTTTCTAAAAATTTAGATTCTAAACTTGAAAACACGATTGAGAATTTTAAAGAGATGGGGTATTGATGAGCCTGCTTTACGAAAGCAGTATTTCTTTTCAAAAGAGACACTGGTCTACGAAAGAAGTGTCTGTTTCCTAAACAGCGGGCCGCTTTCCTAAAGCAGTATTTCTTTTCAAAAGAGACACTGGTTTATGAAAGAAGTGTCTTTTCCAAAACATTCACATCTTTCGTAAATAGAGGCCTGCTTTACGAAAGCAGTATTTCTTTTCAAAAGAGACACTGCTTTATGAAAGAAGTGCCTGTTTCCAAAACATTCACATCTTTCCTAAACAGCGGGCCGCTTTACGAAAGCAGTATTTCTTTTCAAAAGAGACACTGCTTTAGGAAAGAAGTGCCTTTTCCAAAACAAACATCTCTTTCGTAAACAGTTCCCTCCGCTTACGAAAGAAATGTCCCTTTCCAGACTTCCTCTCCATTCCCAACGGTCAAAAAAAATCCTACAATGTTAAAAAATCGAGTTTATTGCAATTTTTGCTTATTTGGAGCAAATCTTTTTTTCTGCCACAATTTTTTTTTACGTTCCGCCAGTAATTTTTTTAGGAAACCCGCTTTCCGCGGTTTCATTCAAAACCTGCGGTTTTGAACGCTTCGCGCCGCTACAATCGGGGCTAGGCTTTTCTAGCTATATTTTTATAAATTTCTGATAAAACTCGAAATTCGCCCTACAAATAAAAAATTTTAGAATGAGTTAAAATTTCGTTACCGCAGTCTGTGATTAAAAGGTCATTTTCCAGACGGCAGCCGCCCAAATCTTTTTCGTAAAGACCTGGCTCCAATGTTACGATGTTGCCGGCCTGGAAAGTGTCTTCGTTTTTTACCCTGATAAAAGGAGCTTCGTGAATGTCTAGCCCTGTGCCGTGTCCTAAAGAATGTGGCATTTTCATTCCTTCTTCTGCAAAAATTTCATCAGCTTTTTTTGCGGCTTCACAGATGGCAGAATCTTTTTTGTAAAGTTTTGCACATTCATCTGCGGCTTTTTGAACAAGGTCAAGCATTTTTCTTTGCCCTGCATTTATGTCACGTGCCAGAGTGATGGTGCAGTCACTTGCGTAACCGTTTACGCAAACTCCGTAGTCTAAAATGGAAAGTCCCTTGCTGCCCCACTTGGCGTTTGTGTAGGAAGGAAAGGCGTGAATTGCCCAGCTGCGGTCAGGGCCGGCGCAAAGTGTGTCAAAACTGGTGCACTCAGCATTGTTTTCCCTTAAAAATTTTTCTGCGAAAAGGGCAGCGTCACATTCGTATTTAAAAATTCCTTTTTTTACATTCTCTACAATGATTTGAGTCATCAAGTCTGTGATTGCGCAAGCTTTTCTTGTAGAAAAAATTTCATATTCGTCTTTTACTGAACGCAATTTTTTTACGTGACTGTGAATGCTGTCTTCTTTACATTCTAAATTAAAATCATTTAGTTCAATTTTGAACTTTTCAAAATTGACATAAGTTGTTGCGGGAGGAAATGCAATTTTTTTTGAAGAAGAAAAATCAATCTTTTTTAAACATTCCTTGATTGCCTTTAAATCGCTGCGGTCAAAATTTGTTGAAGGAATGATTTCTTCTGCATGAGCTTTTTCTTTTGCAAGATTTATGTCCCATGGAATAAGAATACATCTTCCGCTGGCAGCTAAAATGGCAAGGGCGTCGCTTGGGTGGCCTGTAAGGTAGCGCAGGCTGTGGTCGCGGCAATCTTCATTGTCAGAAAAAATTGCAACGTCAATAGAATTTTCTTTCATGTAAGAATAAACTTTTTGCCTTCTGGATTTATAAATTTTTTCTAAATCAAAATTTTCTTCACTGGGAATGTCCATACAAAACTCCTTATAAAGGTCATTCTTAAAAAATTATTTTCTTCTGCGGATTTTACTTATTGCAACTTTGACCATAGAATCTTTTGTTACCATCATGCAAAGAATTCCAATAAAAGCAAAAATCAAGGCAGAAATAAAAACTGGAAAACCATGCGAAATAAAACGATTGTGTCCCTGGAAAAGTTTTAAAAGCGGTCCTCTTAAAAAATAAACAGGCAGGCTGGCAACAATAGAAAAGAGGCACATCTTTAAAGCATAAATGATTGTAGAAAAAGAAAGTTTTTTCACATCAAAATGTTTTTTCTTTCCAAGGAAAATATAAAGCAGAATTGTGTTTATCATTGAAGCAATGGTCAGGGCAAGGGCGATTCCAGCTCCTTCCAAATTCAAATTAAATTTTTTAGAAAGAAAAACAAAAAGCCATGCCAGTAAAATATTTGTTGAACAGTTTACAAGTCCTGCAAAAGCCGGATGCTTTGAATCCTGCTGGGCGTAAAAACTTTGCGAAACAATTCTGTTCACTGCAATAAAGAAAAGTCCGATGATGTGGGCTTTAAAAACTTGGGTCGTAGTTTTAATTGATTCCTGGTCAAAGCGGCCTGTTCCGTAAACCAGGGTAATCAGATTTTCCCCGTAGATGAGCGAATAAAAAGTGATTGGAATGGAAATGAATGTCATGATTTTTACGGATTGCAAAAGCAGTTTTGAAAAATCGTCCCACTGTTCGTGTTTGGCCAGTCCTGTTAAATCTGGCAGAATGACTGTTCCGATTGTGACTGCGCAAATTCCCAAAATCAATTCTTGCAGGCGCAGTGAATAGCTTAAGCTGGAGTAAATGCCAACACCTGCTCTTGTTGCAAGGGCAGACGAAACTATGTCATTTAACTGATAGGCAGCCATTCCAATTACAGTCGGGCCAATAAGGCGAAGAACGTTTCTTGTTCCTGGATTGGTGAAAGCCTTCTTTAAAGAAACAAAATAAATTTTCCAATTGTTTTTAAAAACAAATGGCAGTTGAAAAAGCATTTGCACGCTTCCGCCTGTAATGACACCCACAGCCATTGCCCTGGCAGGGTTTGCCATTTTGTTGTGAAATGCGTATGTAAAAATAATTACGATGGAATTAAAAAGGATTGGTGTAAAACCAGAAATGGAAAATATTTTCAGTCCATTTAAAATTCCCTGAAGAAGTGCTGCCACAGAAATGACCACCAGGTAAGGAAACATTATTCTGGTTAAAATGACTGCTTCGCTTCCAGAAGCGGCTGCGTCGTCTTTAAAAAAGATTTTTAAAATGGCAGGAGCAAAAATCATTCCCAGACTGACAAGGGCAACTGTAAGGAATGTTACAAGGGTGAATGTTGCAGAAATAAATTCCTGGGTGCGCTTTTTGGCAGCGTCTGTATTTGAATCTTCCAAGTAGTCTTTGAATGTCGGAATAAAAGCAACTGAAACCGAATTTTCGGCAAAGAGTCTTCTAAAAAAATTTGGAATTTGAAAGGCAATTCCAAAGGCGTCTCCTAGATGACCTGTTCCTAAAAATTTCGCTTTTGTCATTTCGCGGATAAGGCCTAAAACGCGGGAAGCAAGTGTTAAAATGGAAAGTGTAAATCCTTTTGAAAGCAGGGAAGATGATTTTTTGCTTTCTTTTTTTGGATTTTCCTCTGATTTTTCCAAAGAATTTTCTGTTTTAAGTTCATTTTCTGTCTTCATAAATTAAAAGAATATAGTTGTTGTAAAATAAAAGCAATTAGCATAAAATTGAATGTATACTTTAAGGTGGAATTGCACTTTTTGGAGATTCACGGATTTTTAAAATTGCATTTCTTACAAACATTTTTTTTAGAGTTGCAGGTAGAATGAGCAGATTTTCAAAAAAACAGTATGTCGGTACAACTCCGATAGTCCCAATCAAAAGAAAAATTCTTTTTGTTTTTATTTTGCTTATGCTGGTAACATCTTTTATTACCAACATCATCAATTTGTTTTTGTCTCAAAATCAAATTATCAGACTGACTAACCAGGTAACGGCTGACCAGTTGAATGAACTGTATACGAATGCAGGCAATCAATTCCAGATTATGTCTTACAGCGGTGACCGGGAAGCTTCCATAGAAATGCTTAAGGCTGCGGGTAATTCTCTTTTGTCTGACAAGCACAGCGTTGCTTTAGGGGTAAAGCCAGACGGTTCCATTTTGTTTTTTTCTGGTGGAGAAAAGATTGAAAAAGAGTGGTCGGCTTTTACAGACAGCCAGGCCCTTGAGCAAATGAAACTTTCTTTAACGGAAGAAACTTCACCTTCGCTCAATTTTAAAGATCCTGATGGCATGGCTTACTTTGGCGTTTACAAGTACCAGAAAGACTGGTCATGTTTTTTGCTTCGTGCCGAAATGCGTCTTGAATCACAAAAATCCCTTTACAAAAATTTTATAGTTATTTCTATTATAATTATTATTTTGACAATGATTTCCTTGGTTGCAGGAACGATTATTTTTTCACGCCTTCTTGAAAACATCCGCCGCTACACAAGTGCCATTCACGAAATCCACGAAAAAAACAGAATTTCTTCTTCTTCGGACAACAAGCCTGTAATTGACATAAGTTCTTCTCCTAACGATGACATCACTTACCTGGCGTCTAACTTCAATGAACTTTATTCTACAACCCAGGATCTTTTGATGATTTTCCAGAAATTCGTTCCTGAAAATGTTGCCAATGAAGCTTATAAAAAACACACAATTCTTTTGGATGGTTCACCAAAGGAACTTACGATTCTTTTTTCGGACATCAAAAGTTTTACGGCAAGAACAGAAGTGCTTGAAGATGACATTATTAAAATCCTCAACGTTCACTACAAATCTGTTATTGAAAAAGTTTCTGAAAATAAGGGCGTAATTGGTTCCATTATTGGAGATGCGATTTTGGCCAGCTACGGAATTGATGAAAGTGCAAAAGAAAATAAATCTTTGAATGCGGTAAAGTCTGCCTGGGAAATTACAGCAATCACAGCACAACTGAGGCAAACTATTTCTGACCGCTTTGAAGAAATAAAGGCCCGCCGTTCTGTTACCGCTACAGAGAAAAGAGTTTATGACGCCGTTATGTTTGATATTGGTGTTGGAATTGACGGAGGAAATGTTTTCTACGGAAACATTGGTTCTGGCAGCCGCCTTGCAAATACTGTAATTGGTGACAACGTGAACTCTGCTTCCCGCCTTGAAGGTTTGACTAGAATTTACAAGCTGCCGGTTATTGTAAGCAGCTACATTTTCCAGGAAGTGCAAAAGGATTTAGTCGCAAGAAAGAGGTACGTTTTTTACGAAATTGATACTGTTACGGTTAAGGGCAAAACTGAAACCGCAAAGATATATTTGCCGGTCGACAGGGAATGTGCTTTGCCTGAATGGAAATATGAAAATGTTCATGAGGATTTGGATGCCTTTGAAAAGGGACTTGCTCTTTACTATAAGGGCAAGTGGAAGGAAGCAAAGACCGAGTTTAAAAAATGTAAACTGGATGTGGCAGGAGTTTTCCTTGACAGAATGGGCCGTTCAAGTACAGCAGGTGCAGCATGGAGGGGCGTATGGACAATGAAAGAAAAATAAAATCTTTTTCAAGCCAGGAAGATTTTGTTGATGAACTTTTAACTAGTTTTAAAATTGATAAAGTTTTTGCCGGAAACAAATACAGGGTAGAAGAAGAATTTCCAAAGACAAAAAAGAATGGCGCTTCTTACTTCTGGCACAGGATGTGGAAGCCTTTGCTGATTGTTCTTGCCATCGTACTTTTGGCGGCAACTGGTGTCTGGTTTTATGTAAAGTATCAAAATGATAATGTCAAAGTTGATGTGAATACATTTGAAGCTTTAAATTTGCAGTCCCTGCTTTCTGAAATAAATGATGCTAAAGGCACTTATGAAAAGGAAGAAAAGACTCTGGAAAGTTTACAAAGTGAATGGGAAGGTTTAAAACTTGACCTTGAGCGTAACCGCGATGCTGAACTTTTTACCATTGACCAGTTGGGCCTTGATGATGAAAAGGAAGTTGAAAAAAGAAAGGCTGAAGTAGAAGAAGCCTACCAGCAGTCACTTGAAAGTGCCACTGAAGATTACCAGCGCAGAATTCAGGCGCAGGAAGAAAGTCTGGCCCTGGCAAAAGAAAAACTCGAAAGTTTTCAGAAAAATAATGCTGATGCCTACCGCCGTGCAGAAGAGTCTGCTTCTTTACAGACAAGTCAGGCCTTAAAGGAAATGCAGGAAAATCAACTGAAAAATAATTATGAAAACGAGTTGCTTCAAATGCAGGACAAACTTTCTTCTATTCAAGAAAGTGATATGGAAAGGCAGCAGCAGGCCGTTACAGAGGTTACTGAAAAATACAAGAGTCAAGTTGGCCGCCTGGACCCTGAAATTACAGATAAAAAAACAAAGAAAATTGTTTCTAACATAAAGGTTTCTGCTAAAACAGAAAACTTTCTGGGCACCAGGTGGAGTACCCAGATGAATGATGATTTTTCACGTGATTTTAAGGATGCCTTCCAGCAGTTAAGGAATGATTATGACAGCATTCAGGCTTTGGGTTCTACAATTTCACGCACCCTGGAAGTGGAGCACAAAAAAGATTTGCCTCTTTATTCAAAGGCTTTTACACGGCTGACTCTTTCTGCTGGAAATGATTTTGCCCAGGCTTCTATTACTGAAATAAAGGGCCATATTGAAAAGGAAGAAGAGCTTCAAGGACAGGTGGAAAATCTGACAGAAGAGTTAAAGGCAAAAACTGAAACTTTTGATTCTTTCCTGGCATCTTTGTGTCACGGGGATGGTTTTGTTTACAGTGCAGAAGGTGCGGCAAAGGCTGAACTTTACTTTCCGCCGGCAAGTGAAAATTTGACAGGTCAGGCTGCTATTGTCAGGAATAATTTAATTATTTCTGCGGGTCATGTTTATAAGGAAGAAGAAAAATATTTTTACCAGGCAGATTCCCTTTGTGTTACAGACCCTGGTGATTTGTATTCTGTCCACCAGGCAAGTGAAGGGGAAGCCCTTTTTGAAAACCAGACCATGAGGACTGGGGACGAAGTTGTCCTTCTTTTTAAACTGCCTCCTAAGGTGGAAGAAAGCCCTTCTGAAGTGGAAGATACTCTTGAAAACTCGGTAAAATCTGCTTTAAAGGACAAGCCTTTTTTTTAACAGAGGGATGAATGTAGAAGTGCGAAAGGAATTGTAGGGGCGACAGCGCTTGAAGCAAAGCTTCAAGCGCTGTCGATGTTTTTTGCCAGGCAAAAAACATTGGAGCGCGAAAGCGCGGAACCCCGTAAAGCCCGGCCGCCATAGGCGGTTCGCCCAAAAAAATAGAAAATATTGAAATTCTTTTTTACAAAATATAAATTATAGAATAGAAAAAAATCATGTGCAGACAGGAATTTTAAGATGGCAGAAGACGTTAAGGAAATTACTTCTATTGGAAAATTTGTGAAACCGCTTAGAATGGGAATTGATGTTGGTTCGACAACGGTAAAGGTTGTTATTTTGGGCCACAATGATGAACTTTTGTACGGGGCTTATGAAAGGCACAGGGCAGATATTCGTAATACTATTATTCAAGTGGTAAATAAGGCTTTTGATGAAGTTGAAAAAAAACTGCCTGAGGGTGAAAACCAGACTATTTCGGTAAAGGTTACTGGTTCTGGCGGCCTTTCGGTTTCCCAGTGGCTTAATATTCCTTTTATTCAGGAAGTGGTTGCGGCTACAACTGCTGTAAAAAAATCTATTCCGCAAACTGATGTTGTAATTGAGCTGGGCGGGGAAGATGCAAAGATTACTTACTTCCAGGGCGGTGTTGAGCAAAGAATGAATGGTACTTGCGCCGGTGGTACTGGTGCTTTTATTGACCAGATGGCGGCTTTGCTGGAAACGGATGCTTCTGGATTGAATGAACTGGCTCGCGGGGCTACGACTATTTACCCTATTGCGGCCCGCTGCGGTGTTTTTGCAAAAACGGATGTTCAGCCTTTGATTAACGAAGGTGCCCGCCGTGAAGATATTGCGGCTTCTATTTTCCAGGCTGTTGTCAGCCAGACTATTTCTGGTCTTGCCTGCGGTAAGCCTATCCGCGGCCATGTTGCTTTTTTGGGTGGCCCTTTGCACTTTTTGGATCAGCTGAGAAAGCGCTTTATTGTTACATTAAAATTGTCTGATGAAGAAGCTATTGTTCCGGAAAACAGTCAGCTTTTTGTGGCAAGCGGTGCGGCTTATTCTGCTGAAAGGGAATTGAAGCTGATAAATCCTAATTCTCCAAATGCCGGTCAAAAGAAATTTTCTACAATAAAGGAATTCCGCGACAGTTTGAAAAATCTGGTTGGTGCCCAGATGCAGGAAGTTCAGCGCCTGGAACCTCTTTTTAAGGATGAAGGTGAACTTGAAGAATTTACAAAAAGACATTCGAGTCAAAAGGCAAAAACTGGCGATTTAAATGCTACCAAGGGGCCTGTTTTCTTGGGGCTGGATGCTGGTTCTACTACGACAAAGGCTGTTTTGATAGACACAGAAGGCCGCATCCTCTGGCGCTTTTATGATGTGAATGCCGGTAACCCTGTAGATCTGGCTGTCAGGGTTTTAAAGGATTTGTATAAAATCTTACCAAAAGATGTTTATATTGCCCGTTCTGTTTCTACAGGTTACGGTGAGGCTCTTTTCCAGGCTTCGCTGAATGTGGATGCGGGTGAAGTTGAAACAATTACCCACTACAGGGCTGCAGACTTTTTTGTTCCTGGTGTTGAATTCCTTTTGGACATTGGCGGTCAGGACATGAAGTGCCTTCGTATGAAGGATGGTGCCATTCAGTCTATTCAATTGAATGAAGCGTGTTCTGCAGGTTGTGGTTCTTTTTTGGACCAGTTTGCCCACACTATGGGAATGAATGTGCAGGAGTTTTCAAAGATTGCCCTTATGGCAAAAAATCCTGTGGACTTGGGAACCCGCTGTACTGTTTTTATGAACAGCCGTGTAAAGCAGGCGCAAAAGGAAGGGGCAGAAGTTGCTGATATTTCCGCTGGTCTTTCTTATTCTGTAATTAAAAATGCCCTCTTTAAGGTAATTAAATTAAGAAATTCGAAGGATGTAGGCAGCAAGGTTGTTGTTCAAGGTGGAACTTTTAACAATGACGCAGTTCTTCGTGCTTTTGAAAAGATTTCTGGTGTGGAAGTTTACCGCCCGGATGTTGCAGGTCTTATGGGGGCTTATGGTTCTGCCCTTATTGCTTTGGATCAGTGGCAGGATTTGCGCCGCCCTAAACCGGGAGATGCTGACCAGACTCCTAAGTTCATAAAATCCAGCATTGCTACTTTGGATCAGTTGGAATCATTTAAGGTTTCTTTGGATTTAAGAAGATGCGGCAAGTGTTCAAACAATTGTCTGCTTACAATCAATACATTTAAAACGGGCAGCGGTGAAAATGAAAAGGCACGTACTTTTATTACCGGTAACCGCTGTGAACGTGGAGCTGAACTGGATAATCCTAAGGAAAAAGTTGTTGACGCTTCCAATAAGGATTCTTCTAAAATTACAGGCGCTGCGGATGATGCAAAAAATCTGCCAAACCTTTTTGACTGGAAGTATAAGAGGCTTTTTCATTATGTGCCGCTTAAGGCAGAAGAAGCTACTATGGGGGATGTGGGATTGCCCCGCGTCCTGAACATGTATGAAAACTATCCATTGTGGTTTACTTTCTTTACAAAACTGGGATTCCGCGTAAGGCTTTCTCCGCGCTCAAGCAGAAGTGTTTACGAAAAAGGTCTTGAAACAATTCCTTCAGAATCTGTCTGCTACCCTGGAAAAATTTCTCATGGTCACATGCAGTCTTTAATAAATTCGGGCTGCAAATTTATTTTCTATCCATGCGCTCCTTATGAAACAAAGGAAGATGCAGGTGCCGGAAATAATTACAACTGTCCCATTGTAACTAGTTACCCTGAAGTTTTAAGAAATAATGTGGAAGCTTTAAGGCAGGATGAATCAATTCTTTTCTTAAATCCATTCCTTCCAATTTATGATAAAAAGCGCCTGGCAGAAAGATTGTACGAAGTTCTTTCACCTCACTTTAAATCTTTAACAAAAGAAAAAGTTGATGACGCTGTAGAAGCTGCCTGGGCTGAAGAAGAAAAATATCACCAGGACATCCGCGAAAAGGGTGAAGAGGCTTTGGAAGAAGTGATTCGTGCCGGGGCCAGGGGTATTGTTCTTGCTGGCCGCCCTTATCACCTTGATCCGGAAATTAACCATGGCATTCCTGAATTGATTCACGGTTTGGGCCTTGCGGTCTTTACAGAAGATTCTGTGGCTCATTTTGGGCAGGTGGAACGTCCTTTGCGCGTTGTGGATCAGTGGACTTACCATAACCGCCTTTACAGGGCTGCTTCTTTTGTTGCCGGAATGGCCAATCTGGAACTGGTTCAATTGACTTCTTTTGGCTGCGGAATTGATGCTGTAACAGCAGATCAAGTTGATGAAATTATGCGCGCTAAGGGCAGAATGTATACTCTCATAAAAATTGATGAAGGTTCAAATCTGGGCGCAATCAGAATTCGAATTCGCTCTTTGATTGCAGCGGTTAAGGCAAGAGAAAGATCTGGCAGAAAAATTCAGCAGAAGTCTGCTGCCTACCACAGGCGGATTTTTGAAAAAGAAATGAAGTATACCCATACAATTCTTTGTCCTCAGTTGAGCCCTATCCACTTCCGCTTTATGAAAAAAGCTTTTGACTGTGTGGGCTATAAAATGGTTGTCATGGATTCAGATGATCCTAAGGCAATTGATACAGGACTTAAATATGTGAATAACGATGCATGCTTCCCTTCTATTTTGATTACGGGGCAAATGATTCGTGCCTTGCAAAGCGGAAAGTATGATCTTGACCACACCAGTTGCCTTATTTCGCAGACAGGTGGCGGTTGCCGTGCAACAAATTACATTGGCTTCATTCGCCGTGCCCTGGTGGATGCCGGTTTTGAAAAAGTGCCGGTTATTTCCATGAACATGGGCGGTCTTGAAAAAAATCCTGGATTTAAATATTCGCTCGGCTTGATTTTGCGCCTGGTAAGGGGATTTTTTATTGGTGATGTTTTGATGCAGTGCCTTTACAGAACACGTCCTTATGAAGCAGTGCCGGGTTCAGCAAATGCCCTTTACTTAAAGCTTACGACAGAAGCTGAAAAGTGCATGGAATCTTTGAGCAAAAGAAAATACCACAAAATTTTACGAAAGATTGTCCGCGAATTTGACAATCTGGAACTTTTGCCTGTCAAAAAACCTAGAGTTGGCGTAGTTGGAGAAATACTTGTAAAATTCCATCCGACTGCAAATAATCACATTGTGGATTTAATTGAAAAGGAAGGGGCAGAAGCTGTTGTTCCTGGCTTTATTGATTTCTTTATGTATTCTTTTGCGGGAGGAATTTTCCGCCACCAGCAACTGGCCTTCCCAAAAAAGACAGAAAGACTTTCCCGCTTCTTAATCAGAATTACTGAGCGTGGCAGAAGTTATTCCAGCCGCCTTCTAAAAAAGAGCCGCCGCTTTAAGGCACCAGAGTCCATTTACAAGTTGATGGAAGGTGTTGACGACATTGTTCAAACCGGTAACATCATGGGTGAAGGCTGGTTCCTTACAGCAGAAATGGTTGAGTTGATAAAAGGCGGGGTTACGAATATAGCTTGTGTTCAGCCATTTGCATGTTTACCAAACCATGTAACTGGAAAGGGCATGATTAAGGAATTGCGCCGCCGTTATCCGAATGCAAATATTTCTGCAGTTGATTACGACCCTGGTTCTTCAGAAGTAAATCAAGTGAACCGCCTGAAACTTTTGATGAGTTCAGCGCCTGCAGGAAAGCATCCTGACGAAGATGAAAACGGAATGATCCGCAAAAAGGACGGCAGTCTGGTAAAGGCGGAAATTCGACTGGCAGAAGGAGCTGCAGTTTTCCTGGATGAAGGTGAAAAATCTGCCGATAATTCTACTGTGAAAACTGGCACTGGAGGACAAAAGTAATATGATAAAAAAGACAGCTTTGTTTAAGAAATGTTTTTTTGGGGCAATGGCTGCCTTTTTTACGCTTACTGGTGCTTTTGCTTCGTGGAACTCTTACGGCATTCCTGACTCTGCGGAAATAAGGGAAAAAATTTCTTCTACTTATTTTGATGCCCCTGTGGATTTTCTGCGGACTCAGGAAAATCAAGTTTTAAAAAATGATGTAAATGAAAATTTTCAGATTTCTTTTAACGAAAATGAAAAATATTTTATCATTGCCATCACACCTCAAACAACAATTGAAATTCAATATCAAAATGGGGATTTAAGCGAAAGCCGGCAAAAAGAAGTTTTTACTGAAGGCTCTGCCGGTTCATGGATTTTGTACAAAAATCTTTCAACTTCAAAGGCAGAAAAAGTGCGCTGGTATTTTAATGCGGACAGTGAAGTCTATCTGGAATTCAGCGCGGAAGCAAAAAAAACATTTGCTGATTTAATTTTATATGACACTTATCTTGTAAAGCATGCGCCGCTCGGTTTGCCATTTAGCCGCCTTTACACTGCATCTTTTGAAGAAATTCAAAATTGGACAAAAAATTCCATTCCCTGGAAAAAAGTTACTGTAAAAAGCGGACAGTACCGGGGACTTTTACAGACAGCGCTGACGGTAAGAAAATATCTTCCCAAAATGGAAAATTTGCAGGACGCCTTTTACAACGAAGATGGCATCCTTTGTGACCGCATGACGGACCAGCCTTACACTCTTTTAGATGAAGACGGAAATCCTTATTCTGCCAAAAAAGATGGCCTTCTTCAATTGGATTCAGCGGGATTTATAAAATGGATTGTTGACGGCTTGATTTACCCATACACAGGTTCTTATTCGGACAGTCAAAGTCTTTATCAGCCGACTGTTGAATTTAATCTTTTGAGTAAGACCGGTGTTTTAAATGAAAAATATGATATTGCTTTCGCCTTAAACTGGACACGCAACCTGGCACTTAAAGCATGGAATGTAAGAAATGTGCGGCAGCTTACCTATAAAGACTGCGGTCTGGATTTGTCTTACAATCATTTTGCAAAAGTGCCTTCTTACGTAAAAGATACCGGCTATCAAATTGATTTACTGAAGCCTTTGCTTTACGTGCAGGCCCTTATTGAACCGGGCTATGCCTATCTTGGGGCTGTGAAAGAATTTTCTGTTACTAATAGGGAAGATTTTGTTTTTAATAATGAAGCGGCAATTTTTCCTTACTTTGATGATAAGGGACATTTTGACTGCCTTGTTTTTGAAAACGGTAAAGAAATGACTTTAGATGAATTTATGAATAAATATAAAAATTCTTTTGTCAATCTTGTCCGCGTAAAATGCAGCGAGGATTTTTATCCTTTGGAAAATTTTTAATTTTTTTTTGATTGACGGAAATCTCTGAAATTTGCATTTTCAGGGCTGTTTCGATTTTAAATTAAGGGTATCTCTAAAAATTTCAATTTTTAGAGACTCCCTTAATTTGATTTTTAGGAGTTTTGTATGAAAAAAAGGCTCTTTACTTTTACTTTGATTTTTGCACTGGCCTTTTCATTTTATGGTCAGTCGAATGACCTTTCCCTTTACAATGAAATTTTACATTCCTACAGGAGTAAGTCTTACCCGACTGTGATTCAGGCTGCTGTAAGAATGCAGTCTGATTTTCCACATTCAATTTACTTGGCAAAGTCTTACGCCTATAAAAGTGAAGCCCTTTACCGCATGGAACGCTATGATGAAGTTCTTCCTGCTGCCGGGGAAGCCCTGCGATCTGGGGAAAATGACAGTCAGGCAAAAGTGGCAGCCTTTTACTGGAGGGGCCGCACTTATGAAAAGTTAGAAAAAATTGACCAAGCAAAAAGTGATTACGAAAATGCCATTTTGCTTTTGGAAAAAGTCAGTGACGAAAGAAGTGTCCGCCTTTCAAATCTTTCATATTTCAGGCAGGCTGAACTTTTTTATTCCCTGGAAGATTTTGAAAATTCCATTCCTTTCTTTGAATATGTAATTTACAATGGAGAAAATTTTTCCAGTGAAGAATATGAAAAAGCTTCATTACATTTAAGCCTTGCTTACATAAATTCTTCACATGCAGAAAATCAAATTGAATTATATGAAAAACTTTTACAGTGTGGCGCTAAAGAAAAATTTTCAAAAAAGAATTTTGAATATCTTACACTTTATTACGGACACGCTTTTAAAGCTGATGGTCAGTATAAAAAAGCTTATGACACTTACATTCAACTTTTAAATGAAGGCGATTCCGAAATGGCCTCTCTGGCATTGACAAATGCTTACAGCCTTGCTTTTGAAAAACAAAAAGAAGTTGGGGAAGAACCTGGTTCTGTTTTACAAAATGCCCAAAAAAAATTGAGCGAGTATCCGGAACTTCTGGCAAATGTTTGGACAAGGCTTGGCATAGATGCCTTTAATTCGGGGGACAAAAAAAAGGCAGCTTCTTATTTTGATAATGCAGAAAAAGAAGGCCCTTATGATTTTCTTCAAGTCATTGGTCCTTACAGGGCAGAAATGGCAGGTGAAAAATCTGATGGGGCAAAAAAGGCCCTTTCTTTTTTGGATGAGTATTTTGAAAAATATAATGTGAATGAAAAATCTTTCTCTTATGATTCTTACGCTGCTTCTTACACAAAGTTCTATACTTTAGACGGTGACTTTGAAAAGGCAGTAGAGTGGGGCAAGGACTGTGAAAAAAAAGAAAGTCTTTACTATTACGCTTTGAGTCTTTACAAGTGCGGTAAAAGTTTGGAAGCAGAAAAAGTTTTGTCTAAAGAAAAATTGACTTTTTCTAAGGACCAGAATTTATCAACATACAAAAGGCAAATTTTTTACGCAAGGTTGCTTGCTGAAAATAATAAATTGAATGATTCACTTTTAATTTATGAAAGCCAGCAAAAAATGAATCTTTTAAAAAAAGAAGATTTGTATGATTACGCACTTTTGCTTTACAAGTGCGGCTATTATTCTTCGGCATTTAAAATTGCCCAGAAAGTGAACGAAGGGGAGGCCTTGTGTCTTGCAGGCCTTGCTTCTGTAAACAGAAACGACTGGAAAAATGCAGAGCGCTATTTGACTTTGTATAACAAAGAAAATGAAAATGCCTATTCCCTTTACTATTCTTCTTATGCCCAGTACCGCCTGCAAAAAAATCAAAGTGCCTACAAGGGCTTTTGCGATTTTATAAAAAAGTACCCTGACAGTGAATTGATTTTTGATGCCTGCTATTTTGCAAGTCACACGGCTGTTTTGCTTTCAGATTATGATGCAGCAGAGACTATGGCAATCAAGGCTTTGGAAAATAAAAAAAGTGGAAGCGATTATGAAAGGGCTGCAATTTTACTTTCACTCATTCTTAAAGAAGAAAAAAAATATGACCAGGCCCTGGCCCTTTTAAAAAATGATTGTGAAAGAAATGACGCTTTTGGCGTGACAGTCCGTTATGAAATGGCAGATATCTATGTAAAGAAAAATGAACTTATTTCTGCGGACGAAAAGTACAATGATATTTTTACAAACTTTTCTCTAAATCCTTTAGCAGATGATGCGGGATACAGAAGGGCAGAAATTTTTTATGCGGCTGGAAATTATTCTATGTCCATTTCGCGATATCTTTCTTACATAGAAAAAATAAAAAATGGAAAATTTTCTGATGCAGCAAATTTTTACCTGGCAGATTCTTATGCCCGGTCAGCACAAAACAATAAGGCCATAATGCAGTATCTTGTTTTTCTTGAACTTTTTCCTCAAAGTAATTACCGCTATACGGCCAAAAAAAATCTGCTTTCGCTTTACAAGGAAGCAGGTGATTATGAAAACGCTTTGTCTTTAGCAAATGAAATTGTTGCCGAATATTCTGATGCAGCTGACAGTCAGGAAAATGCAAATCAAGTGGTCACGTTGACCCACCTGGCAAATGGTGAAGATGAAGACATTTATGAATTACAAAGGGCTTATGAAAACGCAGGCTCAAGCAAAACTCTTGCGGGCCGCATTAAGGGAAGCGAACTTGCAGAAGCTTTGTGGAAGTCTGTTGAAAATCAGGAAAGGGCTTTTTCTTTAGCAAAAAGTCTTTATGCAATTCAAATCAAAAAAGAAAATATTGAAAAAGAAAGTTCTTACGCTGCAAAAAATCTTTTGATCTTAGCCCAGCACGCAAGGCAAAATGGTCAAAACAAAGAGGCAGCCCAATATTATTTGGAAAGGGCAAAATATTGCAGAATGGCCGGTTGGGGCGAAGCTGCTTCTCAAGCCCTTTACGGAGCGGCTGAAGCTTTTGATGCGGGAAGTTATTTTGATGATTCAGAAAAAACTTATCAGACTTTACTGGAACTGTATCCGGAAAGTCCTTACACAAAAGCGGCAGAAACTTTGATAAAAGGTTAACCCCTAAATTAAATTTTAAGGATGTTGAAAATGAAGAAAATATTTTTTTTGTCACTAACAGTTTTTTTCTCTTTTGGAATTTTTGCTCAAGCTGGGCAAGGTGGGACTTCGGACAGTCAGTCAGGCGGCCAGGTGCTTTTGCCGGATTTAACAACAACCCTTGAAGGAGACAATGTTGAAGTCCCGGAAGGTGCTGCTCCGGATTTTTCACAAGTCCAGGCAGATTCTATTGCAGAAGAAGAATCTTTGCCAAAACTGCCAGAATCAAATTCGCAGATTGTTCCGGAAGAAAATGTTGCGGATGGAAAAGAATCTTTTAAAAAAGAAGTTTACGCTGAAGGTCAACTGGGGGGAGGTTACCCTGGATTTTTCACAGGACTTTTCCAGCTTTACAAAGACAGTCTTTCAAATCCTTTTACATTAAATTTTTCCCACACAACAAATAACGGCTACGGAAGAAATTCTGCTTCCCAGGGATATTTTTCAAAGACAAGCGATTTTGACGGCAGAAAAAAAATCACTTTTAAAAACATGGAAGTGAATTTACAGGGCGCTTTCTCTGCAGACGATTTAGGATTGCAGCAGCGGTCTCAAACTTTTTATGACATTTCAAAACAAAAACTTTCCACTGTAGATTCAATCGAATGGACTTTTCCTTTAGGGGTTGGACTTTTGCTTACAAATAATCTTTCATGGTATTCGCGCTATTCCGGTTTAAAAGATTCAAGTGCTTCTTACCTGGCCCAGGAAGCACAGGCGGCAAGTCTTATAGAAAATCCTTACATGAAATTTTACTGGTCAAACAAAGTCTTTACTTTTGCCCTTGACGGCGGCTATTCTTTTGAAGGATTTTTCTCTGATGCAAAAGATTCTGATCTTGTGACTTCAATAAATCGCGGCACATTCGGTGCAGGCCTTTCTTACAAAAAAGATATTTTTGCATTTGATTCGGCCTTTAACATTCTTGTGGGAAATGCTTTGGGAAGTCAGGCGGATTTCCTTGTGCCTTTCCATTTGAATGTTGATTTTACATGGCCTGTAAATTATTCTGCACAGCCCATTCGTTTTAGTGCAGGCGGCGGTTTAAAATCCAGTCTGCCTCTTTTTGAAGAAGTTGAAAAAAATTATTCTTTTGCAAAAATGTATCAGCTGGCCACGGAAGAAAGTGACTGGTATGCAGAAGCTTCCATTCAGATTCCGGGCGGAAATATTTTTTCTTTAGATGCAAATGTTTTATTTAAAACTACTGCTTTTTCTAATGGGGTTTGGACTGCGGATTATGAAAATATCAATTCAAATAATCTTTATGATTTTGTGCAAACTTCAAGAACGCTTTTGGATTCTTACCTAAAGGCAACTTTTGCTTGGAATATTTTTAATCTTTCATTTGATTGTAAGTCTCACTGGCTTTACGTGCCGGCAAATGAATATCAGTTTATGGCAGGTGCTGCTTTTGATGTAAATGGAGCTTCCGGATTGTGGGGAGCAAAACTGGAAGTAAAGGAAGCATTTGGAAAGCAAAGTCAGGATTTGCTGCCCTTTATAAATTTGAGTGGATACTATAGAATGACATCTTCAATGCGGGCAGCTTTTGAAGTAAATGATATTATAAAACTTTTTAGCGGAGAAAACAGATTCTATTACAATTCAAGCTACAGCATTAACAGTGCAGGTTTAGCCCTGCTTTTAAAATTTTATCTTTAAGAGGTTAATATGTTTGAAACAATAAAAAGTGGCGGTCCTTTGATGATTCCAATCATTGCGTGTGGAATCTTTGCAGTTTACATTGTGGTTGAAAGATTTTATTTTTATTTAAAGACTGGCAGCCGTGACAAAGAAATGATGAAAAAACTTTATGAGGATCTGGACAAGGCGGATTACAATGCGGCTGAAGCTGACTGCATAACTAGTGCAACTCCTTTGTCAAATGTTGCGCGCACGGTGGTTCATTCACGCCGTCTTGAAGAAAATGATTTAAAGGAACTTGTGCAAACTGAAATGGATGCATCTGTTACCAGGTACGAACATTTTCTTTCGGTTCTGGCAACAATCGCAAACATTGCAACAATGCTGGGCCTTCTGGGAACAGTTACCGGTAACATCCGTGCCTTTGGCGTTTTGGGTGGAGGCGGAACTATGGGGGATCCTACAGCGCTGGCTAATGCGATTGCGGAAGCTCTTGTAACAACAGTAGGCGGCCTTTGCGTTTCCATTCCATCTTTGGTTTTCCATAATATTTTTAATAATATTGTAAAGCATCGTGTAAATGACATGGAAACTTTCATCACAAAAATTATGATGACTGTTCAGGGTAAGGGTTACTAAAATGAGGGTAAGCAGAAAAAATGAGCAAAAGGCGGGAATAGATCTTTCGCCAATGCTTGATGTTATTTTTCAGTTGATTCTTTTCTTTTTGGTTTCTACAACTTTTTCTTCGCTGCCAGGAATAAATGTAAAATTGCCACAGAGTGTAACAGCTACCAGCCGTGATGCGACAGGGGCAACTATTACAGTGCTGGTGGATGGAACAATGTATTTGAATGATGAAGAAGTTACTTTCCAGACAATGGATTCAAAACTTGCGGCTTTGGATGTGGGTGGAAGGGAAAGAGTAAATTTTCCAATCACAATAAATGCTGACAGCGAAGTTACCAATGGTAACCTTGTAAAAATTTTTGATTCTTTAAGGAAAAACGGATTTTCTTCCGTCAGCCTTAGAACAAGTTCCCGCGACAGTGAGGAAAAAACAGGGCGGTAAAAAATGAAGTTGTCTGTAAGTCAGCAGAGTAATATTTTTTCTATTGCGCTAACAATTATTTTTACAATTCTCTTTTTTGTGATAATTTCTTTTATTCATTTTGAAGAAAAGCCTGTTTATAATGAAATTCAAATTGATTTGTCTACGACTCCTGTGGTAGAAGACCCTGGGCAGATTGCAGAAAATGCTAATCAGGAAATTGCAGACTTTGATTCAAATGAGGAGTCTTTTGAAAAGGTTGAAAAACTTGAAGAAGTAAAGGAAATAATTTCAAGCGAAAAGGAAATTGTTGAAGAAGATTTGCAGGAAAAAATTATTCCTATTGAAAGCGCTCCTGCTTTGCCAAAAGAAGAAATGGCCCCTGAAAAAAATGAAAGTCCTGCTTTACTAGAAAAAAATGAAGCTTCTGTAACTAGCCCTGTGGTGGAAAAAAGAGTGGCTTCTGTTGAAGAAAAAGAAGCCGCTTCTATTCCGGATGCAAAATCAACTGTAAAACAGACAGAAAAAAAAGTTAAAAAAAGTGCAGAAGATATTTGGGCAGAAATGGAATCTTCATCTTCGTCTAGTGCTTCTTCAAGTCAAAGTCAAAAGGTAGAGGTAAAGGAAAATCTTTCGACCTTTGAAGGTAAGGCTGCAGTTGCTTCTAGTGAAAATGCTAAGGGCCTTTCAAGTCAGTCTGAAAGGATCAGTCAAAAAAGCCAGACCGATATTTCAA
>CAVCWN010000076.1:0-6466 GCA_963605975.1 Desulfovibrionaceae bacterium
GTCTTTAAATGAGTCCATCATCGCGTTGGCAAAGGGATCGCTGTTTACGTCTTTGTATTTTTTATTGTAGGCGGCCCAAACGCCTTTTGCTTTTTTATTTGCGATGAAGCGGGTAAAAATAATGTTTTTCTTTGTAAAGGGGATTTCTTTTTCTTTATTTTGAATAAAAAAATTTTCTTTTTCTTTGAGGATTTTTAAAATGTTTTCTGTGGCCATGTCTACTGTGGGGCATTCCCACTTGCCGCCTTTTTTGTAAACATTTTGCATGTCTGTTATTAAAATTAAGTCATTTTTTTTCATTTTTGCTCCAGATTTGACCTTTCAGGCCCTAAGACTACATTTTATGGATTTTTAAAGGGAATGAAAATATGGCCTGCCTTCTTTGCTGGAGGATTTTTCGATGAAAAAGGGGCCCAGCCCTCCCTGGAATGAGCTGCCGAAGGCAGAGTGCGAAGCACCGTCGGCCCCGCCGTAAGTCATGGAAGGGAGGTTAAAGGAAAAAGAGGATGCTGGCCTAAAAAAAATATTCAAAATGTAAAAAAAGTAAAAAATCTTTAAAATACTTTAGCATTTAGTTAAAAAGTCTGCTATAATTTGCATAACTTTTGGCTAAAAACAAACTTTCTGGAGGAAGTTATGCCTAAAATTAAGAAATATGCGCTTTTGGTGGCCCTGATTTTGCCACTTTTGGCTTCGTGCTCTAATGAACGGAAGTCTTTTCCTGTTGATTCGGGTTGGAAAATTTCTTACTCGGACAATTCTTCTTATGCCCAGGCGGATTTTAATGACGCTTCATGGCAGACCTTGGGCGATTCTACAAAAATTGATTTTTCTAAGGTAGAAGGCGATTATGTCTGGATTAGAAAAACTGTAGAAATTCCATCTGAGCTGAGGGGTAAAGAAGTTTACCTGGGGTTTGCAAAGACTAATGCTGTTGCGGACGTTTATGCTGACGGAACTTATATTGGTTCAAAGGGCAGCCTGCCTCCAAACCTTAACATCCGCATTGAAGAAATAACGGATGTGCTTATTCCTTCTAATTGTATTCATGACAATAAAGTCACTCTGGCTTTAAGGGTTTATTCCTGCGAAAGTGACACGGATGAATTTAACATGAGTCTTGACAACCAGGACCAGGCTTTTTTCCAAACCAGAATACACAATATTTTTAACTTGCGCATTTTCCTTGTTTTAGCGGCAATTTGTCTGTTTATGCTGATTTATGTAATAACTCAGTTTATTTCTTCAAAGGAAAGGTGTTTTTTGTATTACGGCATTTGTCTTTTGTTCATCTGCTACTACTTCTATGACTTGGGATTTGATATTGTTTTAATTAATTACAATTTGCACCGCGCTTTAACTAGGGCCTGTCTGCCTTGGTCAATGAGTTTTATGGCCCTTTTTATAGCTTCCTTCTTTAAAAGAAAGGAAATCAAAAAAGTGGGCAGTATTATGGTCGTTATAGACATTTTGATTTTTATTGCTTACATGGCCTGCCTGGGAAAAAATAGTGCTATAGAAATTCTTTTCCTTATTGGACTTGTACCAACTTTTGGTGTAATCATTTACGGTTATTTTGTTATTGCAAAAGCGTCTAAACTAAAGCTTTTTGGTTCTACGGCCATGCTGGTGGGATTTGTGGGAGGTTCTCTTTTTGCTATCCACGATATTATCTTCCAGGTTATAGGAAAGGATCCTTTTGTCTGGCTGCAGGGTGTGGCTTTCTTTATGATTGATATTTCCATTTATGTTGCCCTTTCACAAAAGGCTTCTTCTAACCAAAAGGAAATTATTCACTTGGCAGATGAAACTTCAAAGCAAAAGGACCAGCTGACACAGGTTTTCCAAAAGGCAAAGGATGTTGCGGATTCGGCAAGCCTTATTTCAAATTCCCTGAATGTTTCAGTTGATGCGGTAACTCATTCTGCGGACGAAACAATCAACAAGGTTAGTCAAATTCGTTCTGCTTTGGATTCACAGAATAAATCTCAAAACGAAACAGAAAAGGCTATTAACAATCTGTCTGTTTTCCTTTCAGAAATGACCAGTCGTTTTGAAGAGCAGACAAAACTGATTGCTTCTACTGCAGAAAAGACCCAGGAAGTTATTACTGTTTTGGAAAATGCGGGGGATGGAATTAATACGGCTGCCCAGTTTACAAAGGGGCTTTCTGGCATTACAAAAACTTCCAGCAACGATATGAACAATCTTTTATCAGAGATGGAAAAGGTTCAGTCTTCTTCAAAAGAAATTCTGGGTGTAGTTACAACACTTGATGACTTTGCCCAGCAGATAAATCTTCTGGCTATGAATGCTTCCATTGAAGCTGCCCATGCCGGTGAAACTGGTAAGGGGTTTGCTGTAATTGCGCGCGAAATTAAACAGCTGGCTTCTCAAACTTCGCAGTGGTCTGTAAAGATTGGTGAAATCATTACAAGCGTAATCAGCCAGATTGAACATTCGGTTGAACTTTCTACAAAGGTTAATTCTTCACTTTCAAAGATTAACAAGGATTCCCTTCAGTCTGCAAAAGAAGTTGGACAGGCCTATGAAAGTATCCGCGAGCAGCAGGCTTTGGGCCGTGAGATTTCCAGTGAATCTAGGTCTTTGACGGAAATTGCAAAAGAAATGCAAAAATCCGTTGACGAACAGGCCTCTTTTGCCGATATTGTAATGCAAAATATGCAAAAGTTGATTGAAGCGGCTTCTGAAGTTGATAAGGCAAGCGGCGAAATTTACAGTGAATCTAAATCGCTTGCAAATGAATCCAGAAACCTTAGCGATCTGGCTCATAAAACAAAGGAATCTTCTGAATCACTGACTTCACTGATGACTCAGGAGTAAACTTTTAATGTTGCCTCTAAAAATTACAGTTTTTGGAGGCTCCCTTATAAAAAGTCCCATTTACAACAAAGTATTGCAAGGAGAGCAGTAAGATTTTGTAAGAGGTCAATATGAATCTTAGGGCAAAGTTTTCTTGCATTGTAGTGATCAATGCAGTGGCTGTTCTCCTTTTAGTTGGGATAACGTTTAAAAATTCTTCTAAACTTTCAAAGGTAAAGGAATACCAGCAAGTCCAAATTACGACTCAGGCTGAACTGAGTGATGCTCTTTTGTATTTGATGCAAATGGATTTTACTGGTTCCTACCCCAAGATTGCCTACCGCGAATGGCAGGACCAGATTAAAAGTCTGACTAAAAATTATGATTATCTTTTAACAAGTCCTACTAAAAAAACTTTCTCTAATGAGTTGCAGGAAAAACTTTCCAACTTGAATACTTTGTGGCAGGCTTTACTGACTCGCTTTGCTCCTTCAAGTGAAATCCTTGAAAAGATGCAGAATGTAAAACTGTCTATTGGTTTACAAAAGTCCATTGCGGATGACGGCATTCGTGAATCTTATGAAAAATACCCGACAGACAAAGCGGCAAAAAGTCTTTACGAATACGCCTGTGAACTTGACAAAGAAATGGACGGAATCACCAGAAATTATAAATCACTTTCAAAAATCAACAACGAAACAAGTTTTGAAATTGCAGAAATAATTTCTTCTCTGGAAAAAAGGAATAAAATTTTTAACATAATTTTTTCTATTATCATCATTGCCGTAAGTGCTTTTTTAGTTGCTTACATTACGCAAAAAATTCTTTTAAGAATCAAAAAACTGCACTCGCTTTCTTCTTCACTGGCACAAAAAGATTTTACTGTTGAAATCAAAGAAGAAGGTCGTGACGAGTTGCGGTCCCTTATGCAAAACATCAGCAATATGAAAAATCAATTGAAGGATTTTTTTGCGGCTGTAAAATCAAGTGCGGCTTTGGCGGCGGATTCTGGAAATGAAATAAAAGAAGTGTCTGGACAAGTAACAGAGTCCACTTACCAGATTGATGCGAATGTAGGACAAATTGCAAATGAATTTGATGAGATTGCAGAGTCTGTAAAAAATACTTTGGATGCTCTTGAAAAAATGGGCATTCAGGTAGAAACGCTTGTAATAAATAATTCAACCCAAACAAAATCCGTGGAAGAAATGGAAAAGGCCTTGGGTAATGTAGTTGAATCTTTGGGGCTGATAAATAAAACTGCTCAGGAAAGAACGGCTGCTACCCAGAAGATGCAGGACATTATGAAAAATGGTGGCGAAAAAATTTCTGCTACCAGTTCTTTGCTGCAGGATGTTACGGCCCAACTGGATGAAGTAAAATCTGTTGTGACGATTATTAATTCTGTGGCCCACCAGACAAATCTTCTTTCAATGAATGCGGCCATTGAAGCTTCACATGCCGGAGAAGCTGGTTCTGGTTTTGCGGTTGTTGCTGATGAAATTCGAAATCTGGCAGAAGAGACTTCTGAAAACGCAAGGCGCATTTCGGGAGTTGTAAAAAATATTGTAGAAGCGGTAAGTCAGGCAGACGACGCTAGTACAAAGGCAAAAGAGTCTTTTGAAGAAGTGTCTGGCAACACTGAAGAAGTGATTAATTCTCTCAAGGAAATCACAAAGGAAATTGACGGCATTAACAGCGAAATGAATCAAATCAATTCGAAGAGCGAAGACACGGCAATATCTGCGGACAAGATAAATGGATTTTGCGTTGACCTGGCACAAAAGCAGGATTTGGTTACGAAAGAAACAAAGAACATGAAGGCGCTTGTAGAAGAGACCCAGGAAAGTTTGAACAAAATAAAATCTGAAACAGGCGACATTTTGCAGCGCGTAACTCGCGTTGATGAAATTTCCAAGGCTAACACCGGCAACATGAATGAACTGGAAAACATGCTGAAGGAATTTAAGACAGGGGAAAGTTGATGGGGATTTTTTTGTAAGTATATTTTAGGGAGCTTCTAAAATTTGCAATTTTTAGAGGCAACTTTGAAAAAGCAACATTTTAAGTCTTTGTATTTCAAAGACTTAAAATTCGAGAGGTACCTCTAAAAAACATTGAAAATGATTTTTTAGAAATACCCTTTAATGGAGCGGAGGAAACATATACTTTACAATTTTATGGAATTGCCAGATAAAACAATAATAAGCCATTCTAAAATACTAAAAAAAGATGGAAAAGATTGCGTAAAAGTTTACATCGAAAAGCCAATCTACGGAGGATTTGCGACGGCAACCTGTTATCTTCCTGATTACGAATGGACAGACGTGTCAGGTTTTACAGATGATGAAATGAAAGAACTAAAAGATATTGTAGAATCTGAAGCACATATGATTTTTGAATTTGCCGCGACAGGAGGCTTTGATAATGCCTCAAATCTTTAAAATTGGAAAATACATAATCTATTTTTGGGTAAATGAAGGTACCCCTCGCGAACCTGTTCATGTACATGTTGCAGAAGGAGTTCCCCAAGAAAATGCCAGAAAAATATGGATTACAAAAAGCCAAAAATGAATAGTTGCAAATAACAATTCAAAAATTCCAAACCATACCTTAAATCAACTTTTACGCGTCATAGAAGGTCGAAGTTTTTCAATTATTTCAAAATGGAAAGATCTTTTTGGCCAAATTTCATTCTACTGCTAAAAAATACTGCTTGTGGGATTATAAAAAATAAGCTGCGCTTTAACACAGAGACTGTTGTTTCGTAAACAGATAACTGTTTAACACACCGACGCTTCTTTCCTAAACACGTGCCGCTTTGACACAGAGACTGTTGTTTCGTAAACAGATAACTGTTTGCCCCACCGGCACTTCTTTCCTAAACATGTGCCACTTTAACACAGAGACTGTTGTTTCGTAAACATGTGCCGCTTTGACACACCGGCGCTTCTTTCGTAAACACGTGCCGCTTTGACACACCGACACTTCTTTCGTAAACACGTGCCGCTTTGACACAGCGGCACTCCTTTCGTAAACATGTGCCGCTTTAACACAGAGACTGTTGTTTCGTAAACATGTGCCGCTTTAACACACCGACGCTTCTTTCGTAAAGGCCTCCCCCACCCTACAAAAAATATTTTTTTTCTGCTACAATTTGCTACAGAGGAAAGAAATGTTTGAAACAAAAGCCAGACCTACGGACGCGGTATGCGATTTTGAAAATGTTAATGCTCAGATAGCACTTGACTGTGCAAAAGAAAGCATTGTCCTTTTAAAAAATTCAAATTTGCTCCCATTAAAAAAATCAAATCACCAGTGGCAAAACAATATTGCCCTTTATGGAAGAGGAGCAATTTTCACGCAAATGTGTGGCAGTGGCAGCGGTGAAGTAAACACCCGTCCTGCAAAAAATATTTACCAGGCCCTTGAAGAAGAAGGTTACACTATCACCACAAAAGCTTGGCTTGAAGATTGCAAGAATCAATTTTTGGGTCACAAAAAAAAATCTCTGCTCCAGGAAAAAAAATCCTCAATAGCAAAAAACATTTCTGGTCTGGCCCACAATGTATCTTTTACTTTTGAAAACTTAGCGGACACTGCAATCACAAGCGAATATTTTTCTGCAACTGCGGCACAGGAC
>CAVCWN010000077.1:0-2538 GCA_963605975.1 Desulfovibrionaceae bacterium
TTTTTTTAAATTCATTTCACTGTCAGTCATTTTTCTTTCCATCATGTCTTGTTCAAAGCTAAGTTCAAAAACTTCAACAGAAGAAATTTACATTCCCTATGCAAGTCAAAACGAATTAGACGAAGTAAAATCTCTTTCAGAAGATTATGTGGATTACAAAATTTCAAGAAAATTGGGTATGCTGGAAATTGCAAATTTTATAGATTTTGCTGCATGGTCTTCAGATGTTACCCTTTCAGAATATCCGGTCTTAATTTTGCAAAGTGAGAAAATACCTCTTTATTACGAATTTCAAGTTCTTGATGGCGGAGAACTTTCTGGTTACATAACTTGCAATGCAAAGAAAAAAAATGGTGATCCAGTTGCCTTTGTAAGTGCAGATAAAAAAATATATTCAAAAGAAACTGGCCGTGCCGTAAAAAATTCTTCATGCAAAATATATGCTGCAAATTATCCTGCTACCATTTGCCAGCTACTTTCAAGAAGTGCTACCACAAATGAAAATCTTACAGAAAAAACTGAAGAAGAAGTTTTTTATGAATGGATAGAAAGTCTTACCGAAGAAGATTTTCTTGAACTTGAAACAACGAAAGAAGCGGCTCTCGCTGAATACGAAGAAAGTAAGGCTGAGAAAGAAGATCGCCTTGAAAATCTCTGGGCATTAATAGAAGAAGCAGATGAAAACTTATTAAACTTAGGTGATGAAGAAATTCAGAAAGCCATAAAAGATTTGTATTTTGACGAAGAAGATGCCAGGGCTGTCCTTGTAACTGGGGAAGATAATTCTGCTAAGCAAAAAAATGCTTATTACTTTTTGGAACCTTATGCTTCGAATGCAAGAAAAAAAACTTTTGACTATTGTGTTCCTTCCGTTATAGAGTTTTTTGCGAAAAATTACAGGGATGACAATGAGGTAGATATAACAGATAAAAAAATTGAGGAAACAATAGAAGAAAAAATGGGAGATACTGGAATATTCATGTTGTCTCCAAAATGGAAAAATACAGTAGAAGCTGTAACATTAAATAATGTAACTGTTGATAGTTTTCTTTTTCATGATTTTAATAAAATAAAAAATAACCTCATAAAAAATGAGTTACCAGTTATTTCAAATCGATCTGGAGGAAGGTCCGTTTTTGGTATTTTTAAGGAAGGCCATTGTAGGTTGGTTACAGGAGTTTGTGAAAGACAAAATTTAGTTGCAAAACAGTTCCTTTGGATAAAGTGGAATAAGTGGGAAAAAACGGGATATTACTACATGTGGGATAATTCCTATGACTTTACCAATAGTCCAACTACAGGAGAGACTGAATATTCCATCTATAAAAATAAGGAAAATGGGCATTTTTGGGAAAAAGATGGTACTTGGTTCTATTTAGGTTCAAAAGCTTTAGTGAAAAATATTATAGAGGAGTAATTATGAAAAAAATATTGTTTTTCTTTATTTTACTTTCTGCCTGCCTTTATTTCTGCTCTTGTGGATTTTTTAATTCTACTGTGGCGCCTACAATTGCTTACATAGAAGTTTTGGACAGTGATGATAATCCCCTTTATGATTGTTCCTTTTCTGCAAAATATAAAGATGATTATTTATCTGATATAGAATATGAATTCAATGAATATAATGAAGAAGATTTTGAAAAAGAGTGTAAATCGAGTGGTGGTGGAGATCATATCAGAGGATTTAAAAATGGAAAAACTTGGTATGAACTGTCTTCAAATACATATGCAGGTTTGATAAAAAAGACGGGAATGCTTGCCGTTAATAATTCTCTTACTTTAATGGTGCAAAAGGATGGTTACAAGCAGGGGAGTCTTTCCTTGGAGTCTCAAAAACATATAGCGAAGGCTACTATTGTTCTTGAAAAAAATTAAACCTTTCAAAAGTTGTTTCTGTAAATTACAATTTTTTTTTGCAACTTTTAGATTTAAGGGTATCTCTAAAAATTGCAATTTTTAGAGGCTCCCTTAAAAAAATCACAGAGAGAAAAATCCGAAAAAAAATCATTTATGGCTTTTTGAAAAAAGTCCGGGGGAAAGACTGTAATTTTTTCAGGTACATTCAGGGGATTGTCCTTGGGAAAAGTCAGGCAAAAGGCATGAAGAAAGTATTGGACTTGCATTTTTATTTTTGAACCGTAGGCGCTGTCTCCTAAAAGCGGCATGGAATGTTTTGCACTTTGAAAACGAATCTGGTGTTTTTTTCCTGTAAGAATTTTGTATTCCACAAGGGTAATGTCTTTTCCCTGGTAGTGGCCATGAGCTAGTGGCATTGCGATTGTTCGGGCTTTTTCTACTTTAGGAAAATTGTTTTTTTCAACTTCTGAGTCTTTAAAAAAAACTGCATCTTTTACTTTGTAAAAATTGAATTGGGGAAGGTCTTCTTTTACAAGCAGGTCTTTCCATAAAATTTCTTTTTGCAAATTTCCTTCTGCTATGCCAAGATAAGTTTTTCTTACCAGTCCTTCTTTTATGGCACTAGAAAACCATGAAGCTCCTTTTGCATTTTGAGAAAAAACTAAAAGACCTGTTGTGTAA